>CABSMK010000099.1 GCA_902478825.1 uncultured Collinsella sp. | reverse complement strand
GCTCGGAGATGTGTATAAGAGACAGAAGCTGGGACGCTGTTTGTCGGCGACGGCGTGTCGCCCGCACCTGCTTCTTTATCCGCGCTCTCTTCTTGTATGGTTGCGTTGATGGGTTCGTCGTTTGAGGGGAGCGTCTTGGCGTCAAGCGCGGAGGGGAGAATTCCGATGGCTCCGGATCCGTTCCACTCCATTTCGAGAAGGGCCGGGTCGGCAAGAATGCGTTGCCTGCTTTGCGCGTGGGCATCGATTTCAATAGGGCCTGCCTCTATCCCTCGTGTAAGACTGAGTGATCCGGCTGGCTTCTCGAAATGAGCGTCTGTGTCTTTGGCGCTGACGGCGTAGAACAGCAGGGACGCTTCTCCCGCCGCGATGGCATCGGTGCCGGCTTTGGTCAGCCGCAACGATGCCGTGAATGAGAGGGTGGGCTGCGTGTCGTCTGCATTCGCGGCGGCGCAGCCCAGACATATACCGCCTCCTTTCTCGAAAAACGTACCGTCGAAGGCGACCTTCGCTCCGTTCGCCGAGTCATCGATCGAAGCGATGTCGATGCGCAGCTCTAAATTGCATGGATCGCCATCTGCATCGAGCACAACCGAGCGCCACGTGCAGACGGCGCACCCCGCCTGGGAGCCGTTTGCCTTGTTCGAACGATTGATATCCACGACTATCGAGCCGTCCGTATTACGACGAAGGCATCCCGAGGTCGAGATTGCGGCCTGTGCGATCGAAAAACGCTTGCACGCAATGGCGCTCGACGGATTTGGTGCGGAACTTAGGGCTGCTGGTAAGGAGTCTGCCATGACGGGAGTCGCCCAAGCGGCGACAGGCGTTCCGGTTGCGAGCGCGCCGCAGAGTGCGACGACGGGCAAAAGGTTCTTCGATGCCATGGGGTCTCCTTAGCTAATTTAGTGCGGCCTGTCCGTGTTTTGTTTCTGGCTGCGTTTGATGTGCAGACCGAGGCCGGCGGTTCCCGCGCCTGCTGCTGTGGCGCCTGCTGCCAAGAGCCATCGTCTGTCGCCTGTCTGCGCCAACGGTTCCTCGCGGTCGCCGCGGTCGAGCTCCGAGAGGTCGACCGTCACTTGCGTGGCGGCCTGCGCCTGTTCTTGCTGGGCAAAGGCCATGGCTGGCCCAAACGCTAGGATGCTGACGGCGGCGGCCAGGGCGACGGCCTTATGCCGTGTGCGCACCGGGTTCGACCGTCCAGGTGATCGTTGCAACCTGATCGCCTTCGCCGGTTACGCGGAAGATGTCGCGTGTGACGCGGGCGACGTTTCCGCTTGTCTTGAGCTTAATTTTGTCCGTGCCACCGGCAATGCCCTGGTAGCCCATGTCGAAGGCTGCATTCTTGGAAAGATCGAGGCCCGTCCCCTGCATTGCGGCGCTGGCGTTCTGGAGCGCGCCGTCGGGGCCGACCTTAAAGTCGATGGAGTTCTGCGCGGTTCCGGCCTTGGCGTCGGCGGCAATGGTCCAGGTGTTCATGGCGTCGATCTTCATGTTGGTGACATGGATGCCGTAGGCCGAATGATTGTCGATGGTGGTCGCGTCTTCTGAGGGGCCCTGAAGCGTGCCGTCGGCCTTGGCGACGAAGGGAATAACCGTCGGAACTTTGAAATCAACGTTGTCGATCTCGGTCCTGACCATTACCTTCGTGGTTCCAACGCGCCCGGCTGCCATAGCTGGCGTCGGGGCGGCGCCCATTGCGAGCGCGAGCGCGAGCCCTGTGCCCACGACGAGCGCTCTGACTCCGTTCATGTTCCTGGTGATGTCCATGGTCGTTCCTTTCTATTCGCCGCGGGCCGTCCCCGCGATGATTGGACGAATGCTGGTGAATTGCATGCGGTGCCGTGTCGGCCGGAAGGCTAGTTCTCGGTTTGCTCAACCCGTACCTTGACACGTGTCGGATTGCCGTGGCTGTCGAGGGTCTTTGCATCGAGTGCCTGGATCTCGATGTACGCCTCGCCTTCTTTGATGTCGCCGGCGGGGCACGTCTCGATTGTCTTGCCGGTCTCGACCACACCGGATTCGTACATGGTCTCGTCGTTTTGGATGACGCGGAATCGCTGGGGAAATTTATTGTCTTGGACGTTTTGCACGTTGACGCGCAGCTTGCCGTCCTCCTGCAGCTGAGCGACCGGCGCGACAGAAATCGTCATCATGTTGTCGCGGACGATGGCGTCGAGCTCATCTTGGATTTCCTGGCGCGTTTTGCCCTCGGCCGTCGTAACCGAAGCGCCCGCCTCGGGTACGGGCTGCGACTGCCAAGCGTATAGTCCTACGGCGACAAGGGCGCAGACGATGGCCAGGCAGGCAACGATGAGCTTCTTGCGACGACCCAGGCCTGCAAAGTGGGGTGGCTTCTTCGCGCTCATGCGGCATCCTTGGCGGTATAGATGCGCGCAAAGGTGGACGGGTTCGCTCCAAAGAGCATGTGAAGCATCAGGCGGCGTGAGTAGACAAGCTCGTCGAAGTCGGGAGGGAGCTCGATGTCGTGGATATGCGCGATGCGGTGGGCGAGCGCCGAGAACGACTCGGGGTCGCAGATCACATCGGTGGTAACGTGGTAGACCGTCGTATCGGGGAATGCCTCTTCGTCGAAAGGCAGGAGATGGGGATCGTCGTCGACTTCGATGGCGATGCCGTACTGGGGCCAGTAATATGCCATGGGAACCTCCCTGCTTCTGGGGCCAAAACTTCTGTCGGTTTTGGCTGTCGATGCCGACGGTATCAGCCGCTACTTGACCAATTGCTGACCAAATGCTTGACGGATTGGTGTCTCCGCAGGTAAAAGGCGGCAAAAAATACCCCAACTTTTTTCAAGCGACAATCGCGCGGTCGGCGACGGCGGGGCCATATGTGTCAAAAGCATCGTCTGCCGAGGAAATCAAGCCGCTCGCCGAATTGCACGAACGTAAAAATCGCCAATTATGGAGACGGTCTCGAACACGTCGACGAAACGATGCGGTAACATCTCCCTGCAAACACTGTAGTTAGCTAAAGGGGGAGTTCGCGTGTCTGCAACCATTAAACCCTTCACCGACGAGTTCGAAGAGTATGGTCGCGATGAGTCTCGCACATCGGGCGAGGCCTCGAGCATCTCGTTTCCGACAACGGAGGACGAGGTCCGCGCCATTTTGAAAAAGCTCCATGTCGAGCGTGTCCCGGTGACGGTTCAGGGCGCCCGGACCGGTCTTGCCGCCGGCGCCGTGCCTCATGGCGGTCACATTCTCAATACTTCCCGCATGAATCGCTACTTGGGCCTTCGCCGCGATGAACAAGGCCAATTTCTGCTGCGCGTGGAGCCGGGCGTTGTGCTTTCGGAACTGCGCAAGCAGCTGGGCAAGAAGGTGCTGCCGACCGCTGGTTGGGACCAGGCATCGCTCGAGGCCTACGAGGAGTTCCAAGAGGCCCCCGAGCAGTTTTTTCCCACCGATCCCACCGAGGCATCTGCCTGTCTGGGCGGCATGGCGGCATGTAACGCCTCCGGTGCCCGCAGCTACGCCTACGGCCCCATGCGCCCACATATCACGGGACTCCACGTCGCGCTGGCTGATGGCGATTTGCTTGAGCTTCAGCGCGGCGAGGCTTTTACCCAGGGTCGCCATCTGTCGCTCGTGACGGCAGAGGGCCGCGCGCTCGAGCTCGACCTTCCCGACTACACCATGCCCAAGACCAAAAATGCTTCGGGCTATTTCGTTGCTGACGATATGGATGCCATCGATCTGTTTATCGGCGCGTGTGGCACAATCGGCGTCATCACCGAGCTCGAGATTGCCCTGCAGGCGGCGCCTGCGGTCGTTTGGGGCGTGAGCTGTTTCTTTGACAGCGAAGACAAGGCCGTGTCCTTCACCGATTCCGTGCGTCCCGTCCTGTCCCATGCGGCTGCCATCGAGTACTTCGACGCTGGCGCCCTGGATATTCTACGTCGCCAGCGCGAGCAGTCGACGGCGTTTGCCTCGCTGCCGGCGCTCGACAAAGAGGCCAAGGTCTGTGTCTACGTGGAGCTCGACTGCGATGACGAGGCCCAGGCGACCGAGGAACTGTACCACCTGGGATGGGTGCTCGAGTTTACGGGTGGCCGCGACGATGCGACATGGGTCGCGCGCACCGAGGTTGATCGCGAGTGCCAGCGATTCTTCCGCCATGCGGTCCCCGAGAGCGTCAATATGCTTATCGACGAGCGCCGCCGCACGGATCCCACCATCACCAAACTGGGTTCGGACATGTCGGTGCCCAATGCGCGCCTTGCCGATGTCGTGGCCCTCTATCGCCGCACACTGGCCGAAAGCGGGCTTGAATCTGCTGCCTGGGGGCACATCGGTAACAACCATCTGCATGTGAACATCCTGCCGCGCGATGCGCAGGACTACCGTCGCGGTGGCGAGCTGTTTGCCCAGTGGGCTGCGGAGGTAACGGCTATGGGCGGTGCCGTTTCTGCCGAGCACGGCGTCGGCAAGATCAAGGCGGGCTTCTTAGAGACGATGTACGGTCACGAGGCCATGGTCGAGTCGGCGCGGCTCAAGCTCCAGCTCGATCCCGACGGGCAGCTGGGCCGCGGCAACCTGTTTTCGGAGAAGCTCTTGGATGAGCTTGTCCAGAAAGGGGGCGCGTGAAGATGAGCGATTTCCATATGGTGGTGTGCGTCAAGGCCGTGCCGGGCAGCACCGAGGTCAAGATGGACCCCAAGACCAATACCATCGTGCGCGATGGCAAGCAGGCGGTCATTAATCCCTTTGACGCGAGTGCTTTGGAATGCGCGCTGGCGCTGAAGGACGACTTTATCGGCTTTGGCATGGATGTGCGCGTGACGGTGGTGTCGATGGGCATCCCCGCGACCGAGTCGCTGCTGCGCGACTGCATCGCCCGAGGCGCCGACGACGCGCTGCTGCTGACCGATCGCGCCTTTGCAGGTGCCGATACCCTGGCGACCACCTATGCCCTCAAGTGCGGCATCGAGGCGCTCGACGAGGACTTCGACCTGCTCATCTGCGGCAAGATGGCGGTGGATGGCGATACGGCCCAGATTGGTCCCGAGCTTGCCGGTGCCTTTGAGATTCCCTGCGTGACCGACGTGAGCTGCGTGCAAAGCGCGGGCTTTACGACGTGTGGCTCGCTGGCGCTCGTTCACGGATGCGATGCCGGCGAGGAGACGGTGTACCTGGAGATGCCGTGCGCGATGACGACTGCCAAGGAGATTGGCCAGTTGCGTATGACAAGTATTGCCGGTATTCGCGCGGCAGAGGAGGCGGACGTGCGCGTGGTCAGTGCCGCCGACGCGAACGCCGATCCCTCGCGTTGTGGCCTTGCCGGATCACCGACGCAGGTCGTGCGCTCGTTTGTGCCCGACCGTGATCAAACGTGCGAGGCCGTTGAGGGAACGGCGTCCGAGCAGGCGGTAAAACTTGCCAAGATTATCGAGGGGATGGCATAGATGAGCGGACTGATTATCGATAGCGAAGCCTGTATCGGCTGCGGTCGCTGCGTTCGCGCCTGTGCCTCGGGCGGCATCGTAGTGGAAGGCGAGCGACCCAGCCGATGCGCCCGCGTAACTGACGGCTGCATCCTATGCGGTGGGTGCGTCGACGCCTGCCCCGTCAACGCTATCTCGATCGAGCGTGACGAGGCCGCTGGTGCGGTGGACCTTGATGCATATCGAGACATTTGGGTATTCGCGCAGACCGACGAGCGCGATACGGTGACTCCCGTTGCCTATGAGCTTATGGGCAAGGGCCGCGAGCTTGCCGATGCTCGCGACTGCCGTCTGGTGGCACTGATCGGTATGGGTCCCGAGGGTTCTCTCGGCGACCTGGAGCATCTGGTTTGCGCGGGCGCCGACGAAGTCCTGGCCTGTCGCGACGAGCGCCTGCGCCAAAACGATGCGGAGGTCTACGCCCGCTTGATCTGCGATTTGGTAGCCGAACGCAAACCCGAGGCCATCCTATACGGTGCGACCGCTTTTGGCCGCGAACTGGCACCCGGCGTTGCCGTGCGCTTGCAGACGGGCCTTACGGCTGACTGCACCGTACTTTCGATGGATACGGAGACGGGACTGCTGCAACAGACGCGTCCGGCGTTTGGCGGCAACCTGATGGCCACCATCGTCTGCCCCAATCATCGTCCCCAGATGGCAACGGTTCGTCCCGGCATCTTTAAGGCGCCCGACTTTGACTACGACCGCTCCGGCACGATCACCCAGATATCTGTCTCTTATACACATCTGACGCTGCCGACGAATAGAGAGGTGTAGA
>CABSMK010000098.1 GCA_902478825.1 uncultured Collinsella sp. | reverse complement strand
CGCCGTCGATAACGGCGAGCTTGCCTTTGTGGCGCCAGCGGACGAGTGCCTGTGCGGCACGGCGACGCTCATCGAGCAGCTGGCCCAGACCAAGGGCATCCCGGTCACGTGCGTAGACATCCCCGCTCAGCTCAAGGGCGCGCTGTTCCTGGTGAGCGACGAGCACGGCGTGGTCCCTGCCGACGATACCGATGCCGCCGCGACGGACGCCGCGACGGTCGCCTTCTTCGCCGAAGGCTACGAAAAGCTCCGCGCCCGTCGCTAAATGATTGTTCTGAGACGGGGATTAAAAAATCATTTTGGTCCCCGCCATCGCTGCGAGTGCGAGGCGGACAAAACGCCCCCGCTCGCGAACAGTTCTGTCACCTTGGCGACGTGCGTGGCACGTACCTGCGGCTCCGCGGTCATAATGGGGCAAGACAACCAAGAGGGGAGCGGAATCCATGGCGCTGATCTATATCGTTGAGGACGACGAACCCATTCGTCGCGAGCTTGCCGACATCCTTGCCCGTGCCGGTTTTGAGGTCGAGGCCTGCGAATCGTTCGAGCATGTTTCGCGCGATATTCTCGCCGCCGCGCCCGACTTGGTGCTGCTCGACCTGACGCTTCCCGTCAAGGACGGCCAGCATATCTGCCATGAGGTTCGCCGCGAATCCGAGGTTCCCATCATCGTCCTCACGTCGCGTACGACCGAGATCGACGAGGTCATGGCCATGACGCTCGGCGCGGACGACTTTGTTCCCAAGCCCTACAGCGCCCGTGTGCTCGTGGCGCGCATCAACGCACTGCTGCGTCGCACCGCGGCGGCAGGCGAGCGCAGCACACTTGTCCACAAGGGGCTGGAGCTCGACCTCGCCCGCTCCATGGTTACCAACACGCAAACCGGCACTAGCACCGAGCTCACCAAAAACGAGCTGCGTATCCTCTCACTGCTTCTGAGCCGCGCGGGCAAGATTGTTTCGCGCTCGGCCATCATGCAGGACCTGTGGGACTCCGACGCCTTCGTGGACGACAATACGCTCACCGTCAACATCAACCGCCTGCGCACCACGCTCGAAAAAATCGGCATCAAGGGGTATTTGACAACGCACCGCGGCCAAGGCTATTCGGTCTAGGGGCCGGCTATGTCGTTTGCCAAATTCTTCAAAGACGCGCTGCTTCCCGTCGCCGTGTGGACGTGCGGCGTGCTGCTGAGCTGCTTTGTGCTGACGGTCGCCGGTGCACCCGTTTCTATTGTGGTCGTGGCGGTTGGCGTGTCCTTTATCTTCGGTATGCTCGGCATCGTGGTCGAGTACGCTCGCCGTCGCCGTTTTCTGCGTCAGTTGGAGCGCGCGGCCGAGGAGCTCGAGAGTCCCGCATGGGTGCAGGAGATGGTGCAATGCCCGACCTATGCCGAGGGCGAGCTCGAGTACGAGGTCTTGCGCCGGGTGGGCAAGGCGGCATGCGACGAGGTTGCCGAAGGCCGGCGTCAGACCGATGACTATCGCGACTATATCGAGAGCTGGGTCCACGAGGCCAAGCTGCCTCTGGCGGCAGCCCATCTGATTTTGGAAAACCTGGACGGCAGCGAAGATGATCTGTCGCGCGTAGATGACCTCGGTCGCGAGCTTGCCCGCGTGGAGCGCTATATCGACCAGGCGCTCTACTATGCGCGCTCGGAGGTTGTGGAGCGCGATTATCTGATTCGACGTTGGAACCTCAAGGCTCTGGTGACGGGCGCAATCAAGGCCAATGCGCGCGAGCTCATCGCGGCACACGTGGCGCCGGTGTGCGAGAACCTCGACTTTGAGGTCTTTACCGACGAGAAGTGGCTCGAGTTTATTCTGGGCCAGCTCATTCAGAACAGTATTAAATATGCGCGCGAGGACGGCGCGAAGATCGTGTTTTCGGGCGCGTTGCTGGACGAGGGCCTGGCAAGCGAGCGCATCGAGCTTATCGTTGCGGATAACGGCTGCGGCGTGAGTGCGGCCGACCTGCCGCGTGTGTTCGAGAAGGGTTTTACCGGCGACAACGGCCGCACCACCAAGCGTGCAACGGGCATCGGCCTCTACCTGGTGGCGCGCCTGTGCTCCAAGATGGGCATCGACGTCACCGCAGCATCGGAGCCCGGCGAAGGCTTCGTCGTAACATTCGCCTTCTCAACCAACAAGTTCCAATACTTCGAGTAACGCACGCGGCAGACGCCCGCCCAAACAAAAACGTGCCGCCCATGAAAAACGTGCCGCCCCAAACGGGGCGGCACGCCATTTTCTATCAGACAACTCGTTGAAGTAAGGCTGCGAAGGCCGCGGGGCCGGGAGGGGTTTCCTAAGGGCACATCCCGCAGCCGCAACGCGGCGAGGACGTGCCCGTGGAAACCCCGCAGGCCCCGCGGCCGGTGGGAGCAACGCTACTTCACGACCAAGATGTCGCAGTCGGTGTTGCGCAGCAGGAACGTCGAAATCGAACCCAGGAGCGCATACTTGATCGAGGACAGGCCGCGGGCGCCGCAGAGCACCAGGTCGGGCTTAACCACGTCGAGCATCTCGTCCTTGAGCGTCTCGCGAATGCGGCCGGCGCGAATCATGACCTCGACCTCGGGAATGTCGGGATTGGCCTTGGCCTCTTCGAGCTGCTTGGCGATGGAGTTCTTAAATGCCTCCTCCAGGCCGTTGACCAGATCGACCGGATAGGAACCGGCGCTCTCGAGTGCCGTGGAATCGATAACGTGGCCGATGATTAGCTTGGCACCGTTGTTCGCGGCGACCTTGATGGCGCGTGCGAGCACAAAATCCTGCTGCTCAGTACCGTCGAGTGAAACAAATACCTTGGTGTAGCCCTCGTTCATGGTTTCCTCCTTGGTCTATCGCACGGGCGCGGGGCTCGTGCATCGGGCGGGCGCGGGCGCGTTGGCCGCCGGACACTTTATCTTGTTGCAGTTATACCCAAGGATTTGGGTTTGACCGCTCGCAATTCTGTGAACGGGCGAGTTTTTTGGTAAGGGTAGGCGTAGACGCGCCCGAACGGTTGATAATGGGACATCGCCCGCACCGTCCGCAGAACAATATCGGCGGGTGTCTAACGAGGGGGTCCCTTTGGATATCATCGAGCTTCTAAAATCTGCCTTCATGGGCCTGGTCGAGGGCATCACCGAATGGCTGCCTGTTTCGTCGACTGGTCACATGATCTTGGTGGACGAGTTCGTCAAGATGAACGTGAGCGAGACGTTCTGGAATATGTTCCTGGTCGTGATTCAGCTCGGCGCCATTCTGGCCGTCTGTGTGCTGTTCTTCCATGAGCTCAATCCGTTCTCGCCCAGCAAGGGCAAGGAGGGCCGTCGCGACACCTGGGTGCTGTGGGGCAAGATTGTGCTCGGCTGCATTCCCGCCGCGGCGATCGGTCTGTCGCTTAACGACTGGATGGAGGAGCATTTCTACAATGCTCCCGTCGTGGCGCTGGCGCTCATTGTGTACGGTGTGCTGTTTATCGTGATCGAGAACTGGCGCGCGAGCAAGCGCGAGGAAATGGCTGTTGCCGGTTCGTTTGGTTCGCGTGCTGTGGTGTCGGGTGGACGTCCCGCCGGTGCGCACTTTGCGGCGCCCGCCGCGGCTACCGCTGAGGATGAGGACGATGACGAGAATCTGGACTTTGGCTCCATCGCCACGCTCGAGGACCTGAGCTGGAAGACTGCGCTGGGTATCGGCTGCTTCCAGGTGCTTTCGCTGGTGCCTGGTACGTCTCGCTCCGGTTCTACCATCATCGGCGGCCTGCTTTTGGGCTGCACGCGTTCGGTGGCGTCCAAGTTTACGTTCTTCCTGGCCATCCCGGTCATGTTTGGCGCGAGTGCGCTCAAGCTGGTCAAGTACTTCATCAAGGGCGGCACGTTCGGTGCCAACGAGGTCGCTATCCTGGGCGTGGGCTGCGTTGTGGCCTTTGTGGTTTCGCTCATCGCCATCAAGTGGCTCATGGGCTTCGTCCGCCGTCACGACTTCAAGTGCTTCGGTGTCTACCGCATCATCCTGGGCATCGTAGTGCTCGCATACTTCTTCGTTCTGGAGCCGATGCTCGGCCTCTAACTTAGTCGACACTGCGCGGCGGCCAGGGCGACAACTTGTCATTCAAAGGGGGTGGCATGACCAAAAGGTCTATGCCGCCCCCTTTTCATGCCAATTTGTTCGCTCTGGCCACCGCTCGCTACCGTTGCCATGACATCGGTGGCTCCCTGGTTGGTGCATTGGGGTCAGGTTACTTTGCGACAACATAGTGCAGACCAACCTGACTCCATTGCTCCAAATCCGCTGGGGCGGGCCCGATTGTGGCGGACGGAGTCGTGGTGTGATTTGCGTCGGTGTCCGCGCGGCTCGGTATACTGGTACGGCTCAAACTATGGCGCTGCCCGCAGGCGCGCCGTCCGTCAGATGAGGAGTCGCCCATGACCCAGCCCTTGCCCTGGGAAAAGAACACCGCGGTACCCGTGCCGCCCGCGCCGGAACCCGTGCCGCTCGATGCATACACCACCCCTGCTGCGCCGGAGCCCGAGCTCGTTCCGCTCGACATCTACGACGCTCCCGCGCCGGCGCCCAAGCCCGCCAAGCCGCTCGTCGACATCGACAGCCTTAATCCCGCTCAGCGCGAGGCGGTCCTGACCACCGAGGGCCCGCTGCTGGTGCTCGCCGGCGCCGGCTCGGGCAAGACCCGCGTCTTGACCTTCCGCATCGCACATATGCTCGGCGACCTGGGCGTTAAGCCCTGGCAGATCCTTGCCATCACGTTTACCAACAAGGCCGCGGCCGAGATGCGTGAGCGTCTGGCGGCGCTCATTCCCAGCGGCACCCGTGGCATGTGGGTGTGCACCTTCCATGCCATGTGCGTGCGTATGCTGCGCGAGGACGCCGACCTGCTGGGCTACACCGGTCAGTTCACCATCTACGATGACGATGACTCAAAGCGCATGGTGCGCGACATTATGCAGGCGCTCGGCATCGAGCAAAAGCAGTTCCCCATCAACATGATCCGCAGCAAGATCAGCTCGGCCAAAAACGCCATGATCGGCCCCGAGGACATGCTCAAGAGCGCCGATAGCCCCAACGATAAAAAGGCCGCACAGGTCTACTTGGAGCTGGAGCGTCGCTTGCGCGCCGCCAATGCGATGGACTTCGACGACCTGCTCGTGCGCGCGCTTGAGCTGCTGCGCACCCGCCCCGAGGTGCTCGATAAGTACCAAGAGCGCTTCCGCTACATTAGCGTCGACGAGTATCAGGACACCAACCACGTCCAGTACGAAATCGCCAACCTGCTGGCCGCCAAGTACCAAAACCTCATGGTCGTGGGCGACGATGACCAGTCCATTTACAGCTGGCGTGGCGCCGACATCACCAATATCCTGGACTTTGAGAAGGATTTTAAAAACTGCAAGACCGTCAAGCTGGAGCAGAACTATCGTTCCACGGGTCATATCCTGAACGCCGCCAACGCCGTGGTACGCCACAACTCGCAGCGCAAGGACAAGCGCCTGTTTACGGCCGAGGGCGATGGCGAGAAGATCCAGGCCTTCCAGGCAAGCGATGAGCGCGACGAGGGCCGCTGGATTGCCGGCGAGATCGAGAAGCTGCACTCCAAGGGCACGAGTTACGACGACATCGCCGTGTTCTACCGCACCAACGCTCAGTCGCGTATTCTCGAAGATATGTTCCTGCGCGCAGGCGTGCCCTACAAGATCGTGGGTGGCACGCGATTCTTCGACCGTGCCGAGATCCGCGACGTCATGGCCTATCTTAAGATGATTGTGAACCCGGCCGACGAGATGAGCGTCAAGCGCGTCATCAACACGCCGCGCCGCGGCATCGGCTCCACCTCGATTCAAAAGATTGAGCAGCTGGCACGCGACAACCGCTGCTCGTTCTTCCAAGCCTGCGAGATCGCAACAGCCGAGACGGGCATGTTTAGCGCCAAGGTGCGCAACGGCCTGTCGAGCTTTGTGGCGCTGGTGCGCGAGGGTCGCCGCATGGACGGCGAGCTCAAGGACGTCGTCGAGATGATTGTCGATAAGACGGGCCTGCTGCAGGCTTTCCGCGCCGAGGGCACCATGGAGTCCGAGAGCCGCGCCGAGAACATCCAGGAATTCCTGGGCGTCGCTGCCGAATTTGAAGAGACGCACGAGGATATCGAGGGCACGCTCGAGAGTCTAGAAGAGCTGCGCGCGGCCGGTGTTGCCGACGTGCCTGCCGGTGCCGAGCCCGTCGTGGTGAGTGCGCCCGCGCACGAACCGGGGCCGTCTGCCCCGGCATCCTCGTTTGAGGCGCTCGTCGGCGCTCGTGACGCCGCGGGCTCCAATCCGCTCGATAGCCTGGCCGCTCCGGCGCTTTCTCCGCAGGATGCCCTGGCC
>CABSMK010000097.1 GCA_902478825.1 uncultured Collinsella sp. | reverse complement strand
GGCAGCGTCAGATGTGTATAAGAGACAGACAATAAGCTCCGCGCCCTGCGTGATGGGCTTTTTATCTGCCGCCCAGCGCCAAGCGTCGAGCAGGAGATCTGGAACGACGCCCGAGACCTCGCCCAGCAGCAGCGTGACGCTCGAAACGCGACTCACGCCATTGGCACGCGCCACGTTCTCAACATCGCGAATGATGTGATACACGATTCCCAGTTCATGCAAGATAAAAACCTTTCGACAGAGGTCGATGCGATGTCAATTCAACGTCAGCGAGCGGCGATCCAGGTGCCCCAGGTTGCCCCGAAACAAGGCGTCCGCAGGGCTTTTGCCCGCGGCGCCGAAGTTGAGGGGCAAGATGGGGTACCTGGGCGCCGCGCAGCGTCGGCAGTGCCGCCGTTCGTTAGAACGGCGGAACCTCATTACTTCTTCCCAAATTTAATCTTAATTGCACGCTTCAATGCGTACTTGCCGAGGCTGGGGAGCTTTTGCTCGTATTTGACCATCGTGGAGCACTCGGGGCGGTCGCGATCCAGATGGATGGCGTCAAACGCGCACTTGGTGGTGCACAGGCCGCAGCCGATGCACTTGTTGGGGTCGACGATCGAGGCGCCGCAGCCCAGACAGCGGGCGGTCTCGGCGCGTATCTGTTCTTCGGTAAAGGTCTCAACATACTCGCTAAACGGCGCAGCCTTCTCGCGCTCGCGGTCCACGTGGGCAACCTCGCGGCTCGCGTTGTCGTAGCTCTCGATCACGACATCGTCGCGGTCGAGCGCGGTGTAGCGGCGCTGGTTGCGGCCGATGGTAAGCGTGGATCCCGGCTGCACAAAGCGATGGATGGACACGGCGGCCTCGTGTCCGGCGGCGATGGCATCGATGGCAAAACTCGGACCGGTATAGACGTCACCACCCACAAAGATGTCGGGTTCGGCGGTCTGGTAGGTCTGGGGATCGGCAAGGGCACCCTGGCCACGGCCAAGCTCCACCTTGGAACCGGCCAGCAGGTCGCCCCACACGATGGACTGGCCGATGGACATGACCACGCGATCGGCATCGACGCGGCGCAGGTCGTTCTCGTCGTACTCGGGCGTAAAACGGCCCTCGTCATCGTAAACGCGCGTGCAGCGCTTAAAGGTGATACCGCACACACGACCGGCCTCGTCCAGGTGAATCTCCTTGGGGCCCCAACCGCAGCTAATGTGCGCGCCGTCCTCAATGGCCTCGCGACGCTCCTCCTCGCTGGCGGGCATCTGGGCCTCGCTCTCCAGGCAGAACATCTCAACGTGCTCGGAACCCAGGCGGCAGGCGTTGCGGGCAACGTCGATGGCCACGTTGCCGCCGCCCACCACGATGGTGCGGCCGGGCAGCGCGTCGATCTTGCCACTGTTGACCTCGCGAAGGAAGTCAACGGCTACGGTCACATCCTCGGCATCCTCGCCCGGAATGCCGGCAAGGCGGCCACCCTGGCAGCCGATGGCAACATAAAAGGCCGTAAAGCCCTGCGCGCGCAGCTCGTCGAGCGTCACGTCGCGACCGACTTCCACGCCATAGCGGAACTCGGCACCCATCAGGCGAATGATCTCGACCTCTGCCTCGATAACGTCCTTCTCCAGCTTGAAGCTGGGAATACCGTAGGTGAGCATGCCGCCCGGGCGCTCGTTCTTCTCGAACACGACGGGCTTGTAGCCCTTCTCGGCCAGGTAGAAAGCGCAGGACAGGCCGGCCGGACCGGCACCGATGATGGCAATCTTCTGGTCGAAGCCGCCGGCACGCGTCGGGGTCACCACAGGTGGGACATAGCGTGTCGCGGCATCAAGATCGCGCTGGGCGATAAACTTCTTGACCTCGTCGATAGCCACGGCGGCATCCACGCGACCACGAGTACAGGCATCCTCACAGCGGCGGTTGCACACGCGGCCGCAGATAGCGGGCAGCGGGTTCTCGCGCTTGATGAGCGCCAGTGCCTCGTCATAGCGGCCCTGTGCCGCAAGCTTCAGATAGCCCTGAACGGCAACGTGCGCGGGGCAGGCCGTCTTGCAGGGCGCGGTGCCGGACTCATGCGTCTCGATGCGGTTGTCGTTGCGATAGTTGGGCGACCACTTGGTGTGATCCCACTTGGTGGCATCGGGCAGCTCCTGGCGCGGATACTCGGGCACCTGTCCGCCCGCCTTTTTGCTGCAGAGCTTCTGGCCCAGCTTGGCGGCGCCGGCCGGACACACCTCGACGCAGCGACCGCAGGCCACGCACTTGTCCTTCTCGACCTTGGCGACATAGGCCGAGCGCGACAGGTTGGGTGTGTTGAACAGCTGCGATGTGCGCAGGGCGTAGCACACGTTGACGTTGCAGTTGCAGATGGCGAAGATCTTGTTCTCGCCGTCGATATTGGTGATCTGGTGCACAAAGCCGTTGTCCTCGGCCTGGCGCAAGATGTCGTAGACCTCCTCGCGCGTCACGTAATGGCCGCGGTCGGTCTCGACCACATAGTCGGCCATGTCGCCCACGGCAATGCACCAGTCGGCGGGGTCGTCGGCGCAGCCCTCGCCCATCACGCGACGGCTCGCGCGGCAGCTGCAGGTGCTGGCGGCATACTTACCCTCGTATTTGTCGAGCCAATGCTCGATATGCTCAATAGGAACCGAGGTGCTCGCGGCGTCGATGGCCTTTTCGACCGGAATGACGTGCATGCCGATACCGGCGCCTCCGGGCGGCACCATCGGCGTAGCCTTGGACAGCGGACCCTTGGATGCCTGTTCAAAGAACTTGGCATAGACCGGATGCTCCTCAAGCTGGCTCACACGCATGTTGAGGAACTCGGCAGAACCCGGCACCAGCATGGGCAGCACCCACTGCTTGGCGCGCTCGGGGTTTTCCCAGTTGTACTCGAGCAGGCCCGTGTAGCTCATGTCGTCGAGCATCTTCTCGATATCGGCCTCGGGCATGCCGGTGAGCTTGACCATCTCGGGCAGCGTATAGGGACGGCGCATCTTCATCTTGCAGAGCACTTCGGCCTGCTCGTCGGTCGCGGCCTCGGCAAACGACCAGTACTCGTAGCCCAGCAGCTCGTCGCGATGCAGCAGACGGTTGGTGCAGTGCTCGCACAGCTTGACGATTGCCTCGCGCGGATGCTCCGGCAGCGGCGGCACAAACTCCGCACCGATATCGGGCTCGGTGTAGCTAATTCCCGGTCCGTTGAGAATCATGGTTGTCCCTTCTCTTGCCACAGCCCGGCGAGACCGCGGCGCCCCTCTTTTTTGCAGGCCGGACATGCCCCCATGCCGTTCACCCGCCATTGTTGACATTGTGTCAAAAATAGTATTGACGAACCGTCAACAATATTCAAGACTGTTAGGCGAACGGTCGGGCTCAAACGGATGAAAGGCGGCAAGCGCATGAGCGATAATGCAGCGAACACTTCTGTGGCCGACGCCGTCCCCGCGCCCGACAGCGCGGCCAAGCGTCTGACGGGCGACGAGCGTCGTCGCGAGATTCTCGCCGCCGTTCGCGCCGTGAGTTCCGAGCTGGGCGTGTCGCATCTTTCGGTATCGGCCGTGACCAAGCGAGCCGGCTGTACGCGCTCATTGTTCTACCACTACTTTGCCGATATGGACGCCGCCGTCACCGCCGTCATGGACGAGGCAATCGACGGTTTTATCTCCGAGCTCGAGCAGTGGAATGCCAGCCGCACGGTTGGCGACATCGAAGGCGCACTCGACACCGTCGCCCCGCTCTTCAAGCGCCTGGTCGCCAGCGGCCACGAGCTGCCAAGCACGCTCACCTCGAGCAGCGGCGCACTCTACGGCGGCTTTCTGCACAACGTGGTCCAGCGCGTGGCTCAGTATATCTGCGACACCACCGTGGTGGATTTTGTCACCCATCATGAGCTACGCATCGACCATGTCTACGAGACGTTCTACACCCTCATCATGGGGTTGTTGATGTATATCCGCACGCACCCCGATGTGCCCGACGAGACGGTCAAGGAAATCATCGCCTCGACACTCCACATCGAGGGCTACACCGCCAAGTATCCGGAGCGCAAGCCCCAGAACTGACGACATTTGGCCAAACTGCCCGCGATCAGAAGAGGGGCCGCGGGCGTGTGAAAGGAGAGCAGCATGCTGTTCGACGTTTGGGGTAGCGATACCCTTATCCACTGGGCTGGCTGGGCCATGGTCTTTATTGGCCTCATCGTGCTCAACGAGGTCGGCCGCCGCACCAAGCTGGGCGCGGCAATCATCTTTGGCGTGGCTCCGCTGGCCATGACCATCTACTGCGTCGCCATCGCCGTGGGCGTTTCGCAGGGTGCCGAGTGGGCGCTCACCAACCCCACCCACGTGTACCAGAACAGCTGGTTCCACTACGCCAAGGTGTACGCGGCGCTGGCCGGTTGCTGGGGCTTCATTGCCATTAAGTACCAGTGGGGCAAGATCGGCAAGGCGCATTGGTTCCGCGCGTGGCCGTTTGTGATCGTCGCCATCAACATCTTGATCGCCGTCGTGTCCGACTTCGAGAGCGCCTATCACTTCTTTGTCCTGGGCGAGTCCACCTGGGTCACTTCCGAGGGTGCCACACAGCTTGCCGGCTGGAACAACGTGTTCAACGGCATCGCCGGTCTCATCAACATCTTCTGCATGACCGGTTGGTGGAGCGTCTACGCCTCCGAGGACAAGACCGACATGCTGTGGCCCGACATGACCTGGGTCTACATCATCGCCTACGATATCTGGAACTTCTGCTACACCTACAACTGCCTGCCCACCCACTCCTGGTTCTGCGGCTTTGCGCTGCTGCTGGCGCCCACCGTCGCCGCCTTTATCTGGAACAAGGGCGGCTGGATCCAGAACCGCGCCTTTACGCTGGCCATTTGGTGCATGTTTGCCCAGGTGTTCCCCTACTTCCAGGAGGAGTCCATCTTTGTGACCCACTCCACGCTCGACCCCGGCGCCGCCACCGCGGTCTCGATTGCCGCGCTGGTCGCCAACGTCGCCGCGCTCATCTACATCGCCTACCGCGCCAAGAAGCTCGGCCGCAATCCCTACAAGCAGGATGTCTTTGAGGGCACCAGCGATTGGGAGAAGGCCACCGCTCGTCGCGCCAAGGTCGATTACGCTCACGCCGAGTAACATGTTGGTCGCTGCTGGCGCCTGGGCATAGGCCCGCCCGCCAGGTTTTTCATCCAATGCCTCGCAGAGCCCCCGGAAAGTGTTTCGCTCGCTTTTCGGGGGCTTTTGTCGTTGCGTCTCTATTCATCTATTCAAAAACATGCGCATATATAAAATCGGATTTCAAATCATGAGGCGGCTCTATAGGGTCCTGTTTTTGGGTACAGTGTTGTCCCGATATTGAGCTTGGGGGATATATGAAAGATGAGACGACGGGCCAAGAGGACGCGGTCCAAGATGCAGAAGCGTGTGCCGAGGCCCTGGAGAGCCTAGACCGGATTTCGCTTGACGATGTTGCGTTTGACGATTCGAGCGTTGATGTGCGGGATGAGCCGGAAATCGAGGTGCAGCCCGATGATCAGGATGCAAAAGACGATGGCGCCGCGCCCACCGAAGACGAGGCGGAGCGCGAAGAATCCGAGTGCAAGGCCGACGACCAGCCCGAATCCGACACGAACGAGGAAACCATCTTGCTCGACAGCTTGCCGGCCGAGGATTCGCTGACCCGCGAGCTTCCTGGCCTGGGTTCCGCACCAGCCGTGGACGAGACCATCGCCATGGGCGATATTCCCCTGCCGTCCGTTCCCTCGGCACGCGAGGCCGAGGTTCGCCATCGCAAGATGTCGCCCAAGCGCCGCAATCTGATGGTCGCCGGTGTCGTGGCCGTCGCGCTCGTCGCCGGCGGTGCAGGCTATGCTGCCTGGAACGGATATCAGCAAGAGCAGGCTGCCGCTGTCGCCGCCAATGCCCACACGATGATGTCAGTGCAGATTGGCGTGCATGCCGCGGGCCTCGACTGTTCCACCGGCTCCAAGATTCCCGTACAGGTAAGCGGTCAGGACGCTGATGGCTCCTCCGTGAGCGAAACGCTCTATGTTGACGAGCACGGCCGCGGCATCAAACTGCTGCCCGGCGATTACACGCTCTCCATCGTCGCCTCCCCCATCGCGGCCGACGGCACCATCTATACCGTCCCGACCACCAAGACGCAGGTCACCGTTAAGAGCGATGGACAGGATTTAAGTGCCCAGGCCACCTTTAAGCTCAAGGTGCCTTCGGCCGACACGGTGACTGACGACCAGATCGATGCCGCCGCCAAGTATGCCGAAGAGGGCGGTGCGAGCTCCGCCGCGGCTGCCAAGGTGCTCCAGCAGGCAGCAACCGCGCGGCGCGACGCCGCCGTCAATGCCGTGAGCGCGCAAAAGGCACAGGCATCCCGTGATGCTGACGCTCGCCACAAGGCAACCGACCTCTACCAGCTCGATATTCCCGTCGAGTGGTACGGCAAGGCCGCAACTTGGCAAAACGGCAGCACGCTATGTATCCTGTCTCTTAT
>CABSMK010000096.1 GCA_902478825.1 uncultured Collinsella sp. | reverse complement strand
CGCATGTCTCGTGGGCTCGGAGATGTGTATAAGAGACAGCCCACCGTGCCGCCCACAAACAGCAGACTCGTATCGAGCTCGACCACCGCACCGAGTTTGCCAAGCAGATCAAGCACCACTGCGCTCTGCTCATCACTAAGCGTGGAAGCCTTCTCGCAAGCGATGACGCCCTCGCCCACCGAAACCGGTGTGTTGGGCACCGTCGAGATATGCGCGACGCCCGGCAGGACCTGCTCCCACTTGGCACTGTCCCAGGTCCAGGCAACCGACAGAACGACCTTTTTGGCAAGAGCATCCTTGAGCGGGGCGAATACCTTCTCGATCATGTACGGTTTGACCGCAGCGACCACGATATCGGATGCGGCGACAACCTCGGCGGCATCGTGGCAGGCGACCATGCCGCGCGCCTCGCAGCGCTCAACCAGTGCGTCGTAGCGACCCGCGCAGGCGCACATGTCGCTCTCAGCTACACCGGCAGCGATCCAGCCATCGGCCATAGCGCTCGCCATATTGCCAAAACCGACAAATCCAATCTTCATATCTCATAGTCCTTTCAGACACATTCCTCAAAACGAAAGGTATTGTCCCACGCCATTGTTTCGTATTGCCGACCTATTTGTGATACGGCTCGCCACGGCTGATCTTGCAGGCACGGTAAATCTGCTCTAGCAGCACCACACGCGCCAGGTTATGCGGCAAGGTAATGCGTCCAAAGCTGAGCATCTCGTCGGCGCGGGCGCGTACCTCATCGCTCACGCCGTCCGATCCGCCAATCACAAAGGCGATGTCGCTGCTGCCTCGCAGCATAAGATCGTCGAGCCTCGCCGAAAACTCCTCGCTCGAGCGCTCTTTGCCCTCAATGGCCAGCAGGATCACATGCGCTCGAGACGGCAGGGCAGCAAGAATCGCCGCCCCCTCCTTGTCGCGCGCGGCATCCACGCCGCCCGCCTTAGCCGGGTCGATATCGGCCACCTCGCGGATATCAACCTTGGCATAGGCACCTAGGCGCTTGGTGTACTCAGCGCACGCGTCCTTCCAAAAGCGCTCCTTGAGCTTACCGACGCAAACGACGGTGTATTTCACGCGCGTCTACTCCTTCGAATCGTTTTGAACTTTGCCGGCGGTCAGCATCTGCTCGAACATAGAGGCCGACTGCGAGAAGTCGCTCGGCAGCACGACCGTCGAAGTTTTACCCGTGCGAGCAAACTCCGTCATCATCTCGGACCACTGCGTAAACATGAACAGTTGGTTGGCCTCATCGTTGCCGACACCCGTCTCCTGGATGATCTCGAGCGAATCTTTGATACCCAGCGCGATGGCCTTGCGCTGGTTGGCGATGCCCTCGCCCGCCTTTTCCATAGCCTCGGCCTCGGCGGTCGCCTCGGTGACGCGCTTGATGCGGTCTGCCTCGGCGAGCTCCTGCGCCGCAGCGCGCTTGCGCTGGGCGGCGTTGATGTCGTTCATGGAGTTCTCGACCTCGGTCGGCAGTGCGATCTTGGTGATGAGTGTCGACACGAGGGTGAAGCCGTAGGCGGCCATCTGCTCGGAAACGGTAGCGTTGACATCCTTGGCGATGTCATCCTTCTTGGCAAAGACCTCATCGAGCGTGTAGACGGGAATCGAAGAGCGCAGGGCGTCGGTGATGAAGTCACGCATCTGGTCGACGGGCTCCTGCAGCATGTAGTAGCTCTTGTAGATACCCGAATCTGCCGGGCCGGCGCCCATGTCATAGCTCACGTGGTACTGAGCAGAAACCTCAAGGCCGATGGTCACGTTGTCCTGGGTCTTAACGTCGATGCCAAAACCGTTTTTCATGGTGCGCAGACTCACCGTGGCAGCCTTGCGGTCGATCACGGGCACCTTCATGTGGAAGCCCGCGTTGACGATGCGGTTAAACTTGCCCAGACGCTCGATGATCACGGCATGCTGTTGTTCAACGACATAGCAGGCGCTGGGAAGCAGCAGCAACAGGATGATGATGGGAATCAAAAGGCTGGTAAGGGCGGCGATGATACCGGAAAACAGCATGGTCTCTCCTCTGATAGGCACACGTTGGCATTAGGATACCCGTCCAAGGAGATCGTGCATAACAAAAAAGCTCCCATTGCTGGGAGCTCTTTCATTCAATGGTGCGGGCGAAAGGACGTCCGCGTATCCGCTTCGCGGATCCGCACCGGCTTCGGCCGCCTGCCGGCGTCCTCGCCAGCTCGCTAAAAACGCTCCGCGTTTTCTTTACGCTCGCTCCTTCGCAGGTTCAAGTCCCTGTGATGGGCCCATAACAAAAAAAGCTCCCATTGCTGGGAGCTCTTTCATTTAATGGTGCGGGCGAAAGGACTTGAACCTTCATGGGGTTGCCCCCATACGGACCTGAACCGTACGCGTCTGCCAATTCCGCCACGCCCGCGTGCAGGAATTAGAATAACGGAGCGCCACCACGAACGCAAGAACTATTTTTGAAAAAGTTTGCGAGCATTTTCCCAAGCGGCTTGCGCGATTGTTTTGGCATCCTCACCAGTGCGATCGACACGGTCGTTAACCAGCGCGTTTGCCGTAATGGAGATCATTGCGGGCTCACATTCAAGACCGCGGATGGGCTCCGGAGCCATATACGGGCAATCCGTCTCGAACATAATTCGATCGAGTGGGGTTGCCGCAAATGCCTCGCGCACGTCGTCGTTGCGCTTAAAGGTGGCTGCACCACCATAGGCGATATAGCAGCCCAGCTCCACAAAGCGCTCCATCGTGGCGCGGTCCTCGCCAAAGCAGTGCAGCACACAACCGGCCTGGGGCACGCCCACCTCACGAAGCACGTTGTAGGCGTCCACGTGCGAGGTGCGCTCCCCGTCCGAATCCTCGTGACGCAGATGTAGCTCCACCGGCACGTTACGGCACACGGCAAGCTCGAGCTGGCGCGCCATGCAGTCAATCTGCACGTTATGGGGTGCCGGCGCGATATCGTCGTCATAGTCCATGTGATAGTCCAGGCCGATTTCGCCAATACCGGCGCATAAGGGGTCATCGAGTGCGGCAACGACCTGTGCGTGAACGTCGTCGGTATAGTCCGGCGCGCCATACGGATGCACGCCGGCAAGATACTTGATCTGCGGGATATCCTGCATCGGCAGAATTTCGCGCACGAGCCAATCGCTATAGTCCGTCACACTGCGTTTGTCAGCGATGGGGTCGAACATCGTCACCAACAGGTCGACACCCGCGGCTTTGGCGCGCACGAGCGTCTCGGGCACTTCTTTGCCCCAAAACGAAAGCAGATGCGCATGCGTGT
This sequence comes from uncultured Collinsella sp., assembly GCA_902478825.1. Lineage (GTDB taxonomy): Bacteria > Actinomycetota > Coriobacteriia > Coriobacteriales > Coriobacteriaceae > Collinsella. Next base: position 3,269 of record CABSMK010000096.1, on the reverse strand, counting down.
CGGCAAGCGGTGCCAAGGGCACGGGGCAGGCGACCGTCTTCTTTTTCTTGGTAAACGTCACGCGTGCGGCATTAGGCATCATGGATTAGCTCCTGGGCCAGGCGGACAAAGTCGGCAACATCAAGCGTCTCGGCGCGCGTAGTGGGCGCGATACCGCAAGCCTCAAAGGCGGCATCGAGCACGTCCTTGGCAAAGCCGTTGGCGCTCATGGAATTACGGATGGTCTTGCGACGCTGAGCAAATGCGGCGTCAATCACGCGAGCCACAAAGTCGTGATCGAGTCCTTCGGGCACCACGCCGCCAACACGGTCGATACGCACGACGGCCGAGTCCACGTGCGGCGCCGGCATAAAGCAACGCGGCGGCACCTCAAAGCGACCCGTCACCTGCGCATACAGGCCGAGCTTTGCCGTATAGCCGCCATAGGTCTTGTTGCCCGGCACTGCGGCAATGCGATCGGCAACCTCCTTTTGCACCATGACGACGGCACGCTTGAGCGCCGGCATCGTCTGGAAGAACTGCAGGATGATCGTCGCCGCCACGTTATAGGGCAGGTTCGCGACAAACACCGTCGGCTCACCGCCCGCAGCCTGCTCGATCTGCTCCGGCGTCACCCTGAGCGCGTCGCCCATGATAAAGCGGAAGTTGGCATAGTCAGCGGCGTGAGCATCGAGCACCGGCTCGAGCTCGGGATCTGCCTCAATCGACGTAACGCACGCCGCCTCCTGCAGCAGGGCCAACGTCAGCGTGCCGCAACCCGGGCCGACCTCGAGCACGCGCTCATCGCCCGCAAGCTCAGCGAGCTCACAGATACGTTCGATCACATGGTTGTCGATCAGGAAGTTCTGGCCCAGGCGATGCTTGGTCGCAAGGCCAAACTCCTCTAGCAGCTCCCTAGTTGCCGTGGGGTTTGCCAAAGGCGAAGTTGTCATGGTTGCCTCCTTAACATGGTGGCTGCATCGTAAAGCAAAAGGGCATGGACCGTTGCGGCCATGCCCTTACAGCTAAACAGCAAATTGCCGATATGGCGCGCAGCGGCTTAGCCCAGACGCGGGAACAGCGGCTCGCCCTTCTCGACGGGCTGACCACCGGCAAGCAGGCCCCAAGCGCAAATGCCCTTGAGGTCGTCGCTCGCGGCCTCGTCCTCGCAGGACAGGCGGCGCAGGGCCTCGGCAGAAGTCTGGGGCATGAGCGGCATCAGCAGGTGAGCGGCAATGCGGATGGCCTCGAGCAGGTTGTAGATCACAAACGCCAGCTCGTCAGCCTTGGCCTCGTCCTTGGCAAGCGCCCAGGGCTCGGAGTCCTCGATGTAGTGGTTGGCGGCATGGATGAGCTCCATGACCTCGTCCTTAGCTCCACCATAATCGAGCACGTCCATCTTGGCCATGTAGCGATCGACCAGGCCATCGGCAATCTTTGCCAACGGGTTGTCGAACGCATCGAACGATGCGGGCTTGGCGGGCGCGCAACCGTCAAAGTACTTGCCGCTCATGTTGAGCGAACGCGAGATAAGGTTGCCCCAGCTGTTGGCCAGGTCGGCGTTGTAGACCTGCTCCATGCGGTCGAAGCTGATGGCGCCGTCGGTACCGGGGACGACGTCGGTCATGAAGTAGTAGCGATAGCCCTCGACGCCCAACATGTCGATAACGTCCTGCGGAGCGATGGCGTTGCCGCGGCTCTTGGACATCTTCTCGGCCTTGCCGGTCTCGGCATTGCGCACGGTCAGGAAGCCGTGGGCAAAGACGTGCTCGGGCAGGGCCTCGCCGATGGCCATGAGCATGGCGGGCCAAATGACGCAGTGGAAGCGGATGATGTCCTTGCCCACGATGTGGAACTGCGCGGGCCAGCGATAGGCCAGCTCGGCACGCGCCTCGTCGGTGTCGACACCGTAGCCGACGGCCGTCATATAGTTGAGCAGCGCATCGAACCACACGTAGGTCACGTGACCCTCGTCAAACGGGACCTGAATGCCCCAGTCAAAGCTCGTGCGGCTCACGGAAAGGTCGTTGAGGCCGCCCTCGACAAAGCTACGCACCTCGTTCATGCGGAACGCAGGCTCGACAAAGTCGGGGTGCTCGTCGTAAAGCTTGAGCAGCTTGTCCTGGAAAGCAGAAAGCTTAAAGAAGTAGGACTCCTCCTGCACGCGCTCAAGCGGACGGTGGCAGTCGGGGCACAGGTGCTGGCCGACGCTGCCGTACTCCTCGTCGCCCTTCTGGACCTGCGTATCGGTGAAGTAGGTCTCGTCAGGCACGCAATACCAACCGTCGTAGCTGCCCTTATACAGGTAGCCGGACTCCTTCATGCGCTCCCACAGGTACTGCACGGCATGATGCTGGCGCGGCTCGGTGGTGCGGATGAAGTCGTCGTTGGAGATCTCGAGCTTGCTCCAAAGCTCCTTGAAGTGCGGAGCCTGGCTGTCGGTCCACTCCTGCGGCGTCATGTTGTGCTTGGCTGCGGCCTCGGCGACCTTCTCGCCGTGCTCGTCCATGCCGGTCAGGAACTTGACGTTATAGCCGGCGGAGCGACGATAACGGGCCTGAACGTCGGCGATGATGGTGGAATAAGCCGTGCCCAGGTGCGGATCGGCGTTGACGTAGTAGATGGGCGTCGTGATAAAGAACGAAGGCTTGCTTTGATCCATGGGGTTTGTCCTCCAGAAAAACGTTGCATACAGGGGATGATTCTAGCGCAAGGGCTGGATATCCTCCATCTATTGCATATCGAGCACCATGGCATAGACATCGCGCTTGCGGCGCGAATACTTCTGAGACAGGCGCTTGGCCACCGCAGACGCGGGCTCTCCCTCCTCGAGCGCGGCGCGGATATCCTCGCGCAGAGCCTCGTCGGGATCCGCTGCCGCGGCGCCAACCGGCACGATACCGGCCTCCTCATCCTCGCTCGGCGGCGCGATGACCAGCGCAATCTCGCCCTTTACCTCGCCGCGAGCACGCAGCTCCTCGGCAAGCTGGGCAGCGGGCCCGCGCAAGACTTCCTCGTGCAGCTTGGTGAGCTCGCGGCAGACGGCAACCTCACGCTGGGGAAAGACCTCCACCACGGCCTCGAGCGTCGCCACGATGCGATGTGGAGACTCGTAGAAGATGAGCGCGCCGGGCACCACGGCAAGGCGCTGCAAACGGCGCACACGGTCGCCGTGCTTTCGGCCCAAAAAGCCCTCGAAGAAAAAATGCTCGCAGGGAATGCCGGACGAAACGAGCGCCGTGACGCAAGCAGAGGGCCCGGGAATAACTTCTACGGGCCTGTCTCTTATA
>CABSMK010000095.1 GCA_902478825.1 uncultured Collinsella sp. | reverse complement strand
AGACAGTCGCCGAGCTGGACGCGTTCGCGGACCGGCTCGGCGAGGTCGAGTCGTATCTCCATTTGGACGAAAAGCGCACGCGCGTGACCGAGCTCGAGGCCAAAAGTGTTGCCCCTGGCTTTTGGGATGACGCCGACGCCGCCCGTGCCACCATGGAGGAGATCGCGCGTACCAAGGAAGATATCGCTGCCGTGGATACCGCGCGGGGCGAGCTTTCCGATGCCCGCGCCGCGCTGGAGCTTGCCGAGGAGATGGGGGATGACCCCGACGCCTCCGCCCTTCGCGAGGAGGCTGCGGCCACGGCTGAGCGCCTGGCCCGCGCCATCGATGAGCTTGAGCTTTCGAGCTGGTTTACCGGTGAGTTCGATCACGGCGATGCCATTGTGACTATCAAGCCCGGACAGGGTGGTCTGGAGGCCCAGGACTGGACCTTCATGCTCTTTAAGATGTACATGAAGTACTGCCAGCGTCGCGGCTGGAAGGTCACCATCAACGACTGTCCCGCAGCCGAGGTCATCGGCATCGACCGCGCGACCTTTACCGTCGAGGGCAAGGACGCATTTGGCATGCTGCGCGCCGAGGCCGGCGTCCACCGCTTGGTTCGCATTAGCCCCACCGACGACAAGAAGCGCCGCCAGACCACGTTTGCCGGCGTCGAGGTCATCCCCGTGCTACCCGATGATATCGACATCGAGATCAGCCCCGATGACATCCGCGTGGACGTGTACCACGCGAGCGGCCCGGGCGGTCAGGGCGTCAACACCACCGACTCCGCCGTGCGCGTGACGCATTTCCCCAGCGGCATTGTGGTTACCTGTCAAAACGAGCGCAGCCAGATTCAGAACAAGGCCGCGTGCATGCAGATCCTCAAGGCCCGCCTGTACGAGATTGAGCTCGAGAAGCGCGCCGAGGCACTCGATGAGATCCGCGGACCCAAGACCACGATTGGTTTTGGCAACCAGATTCGCAGCTACGTGCTCTACCCGTACCAGATGGTCAAGGACCTACGCACGGGCGTGGAGACCAGCAATGTCGAGGCCGTTCTTGACGATGGCGACCTGGACCCGTTTGTTATTGGCTACCATCGCTGGGCCACCGGCAACGCCGACGCGGAGACCCCGTCTGCATAAACCGCCCGGTTTATGTGGAGATGGATTAAAACCCTCCCAGCAGGGTGGTTTTGTATCCAGAATAAACCCTGCGCAGGGGTGGTTTTTGTCCGGCGAATCGGTAGAATCGAATACAAGAAGAAGTTCAAAGCGCATCCGATGGGGTGCGCTTTTTTGAGGGAGGCAGCATGGCATATCGTCTGGACATCAAGCGCATTCTTTCGATGAACTTTTTTCACGACCTGCCCCAGATTATGTTGGGGTGCGCTCTGGCCGCTATTGCGACCGACCTGTTTTTGATTCCCAACGGCCTTGCTGCCGGTGGCGTTACGGGCCTTGCCACCATTATCCAGGCGGTCGGTGCATCGCGCGGCCTATCGCTTCCCGTCGGTATTCAGACGATCGTGATGAACGCCTTGCTGTTGCTGGTCGTTATGCGCGAAGGTGGCATGTTCTACGTGGTGCAGACCGCGACGGGCTTTGTGCTGCTGGGCTTCTTTACCGATCTGTTCGCCCCGTTTGTAGCGCCTCTGGCGGATGCGGACCTGATGCTTCCCGCTATGTGGGGCGGCATTATTACGGGCATCGGTTACGGCATGGTGTTGCGCGCCGGCGCCAACACCGGCGGCTCGGACACGATTGGCCAAATCATCTCGCGTAACACCTCGCTGCCGGTGGGCTCGACCGTCATGGCGATCGATGTTGCCGTATGCGTGCTGTCGGCTCCGGTCTTTTCAATCGAAAACGCACTATATGCAGGCCTTTCGATGGTCATTAGCGGCTACGTGATCGATGCCGTGGTCGATGGTGGCAACAAGCGCCGTATGGTACTCATCATCTCGGACAAGTTCCCTGATATCGCTGCCGATATCATGTATGGCCTGGGTCGTGGTTGTACCAAGTTTAAGGCGACTGGCATGTATTCGGGTGCCGAGAAGCCGGTGATTATGGTCATCGTGAGCCGTCGAGAGCTCAATACCCTCAAGACGATCGTGCGCGAGCGCGATCCTCACGCCATCGTGACGGTCGCTGACGTTACGGAAGCCTTCGGCGAGGGATTCAAGGACATTAGCGCGTAGGGTCGATCGCGTTCCATCCAAAAGACGTTCACATTGATAAACCGTTTCATCAGCGGTTCTGCCTGCTAAATTGTTCAAATAATGATAAAAACTCTGGTAAAGCCATCAGTTTCCAGCATAATGAATGACGTACGTGCATTGCGGCTGTGTTGGGATTACCTTCGGTGCCGTGCGCATTTTGTCTAATGAGGATGAAAGGAAGGCACAATGAGCGACGAAGAGCTCAAAAAGGTTGCCAACGAGGTAAGGAAGGGCATCGTCACCGGCGTGCACGCTGCCAAGTCCGGCCATCCGGGCGGTTCGCTCGGCGCTGCCGACATCATGACCTATCTGTACTTTGAGGAAATGAACGTCGACCCTGCCGACCCCCGCAAGGCCGACCGCGATCGCTTCGTGCTTTCCAAGGGTCACTGCGCGCCTGGTCTGTACGCCGTGCTCGCCGAGCGCGGATTCTTCCCCAAGGAGGATCTCGAGACGCTGCGCCACATCGGCAGTCACCTGCAGGGCCATCCCAACATGAACGACACTCCGGGCGTCGATATGTCCACCGGCTCGCTGGGCCAGGGCATCTCCGCCGCCGTGGGCATGGCGGTTGCCGCCAAGCACTGGGGCGATACTTACCGCACGTACGCCCTGCTGGGCGATGGCGAGAGCGAGGAGGGCCAGGTCTGGGAGGCCGCCATGTTTGCCGGCAACCAGCAGCTCGACAACCTCTGCGTGATCGTCGACCATAACGGCCTGCAGATCGATGGCCCCGTCGAGGAGGTCAACGACCCCATGCCGCTCGCCGACAAGTTCCGCGCCTTCAAGTTCCATGTGGTGGAGCTCGCCGACGGCAACGATTTCGATCAGATCCGCGCCGCCTTTGCCGAGGCCCGCGCCACCAAGGGTCAGCCGACCGCCATCATCGCCGAGACCATGAAGGGCAAGGGCGTTTCCTTTATGGAGAACCAGGTTGGTTGGCACGGCAAGGCCCCCAACGATGAACAGTTTGAGCAGGCCATGGCAGAGCTCACGGCCGCCGGAGAGGAGCTCTAGGATGGCAGACGTCAAAAAAATCGCCACGCGCGTAAGCTACGGCGAGGCCCTCGTCGAGCTCGCCAACGAGCACGATGACTTTGTGGTCCTCGACGCCGACCTGGCCGCCGCCACGCAGACCGGCAAGTTCAAGGCCGCCTGCCCCGATCGTTTCTTCGATGTGGGCATTGCCGAGAGCAACCTGATGGGCGTCGCCGCCGGTATCGCGACCACCGGCCGCGTTGCCTTCGCGAGCACCTTTGCCATGTTTGCCGCCGGCCGCGCCTTTGAGCAGGTCCGTAACTCCATCGGCTACCCGCATCTCAACGTTAAGATCGGTGCCACGCATGCCGGTATCTCGGTGGGCGAGGATGGCGCCACGCACCAGTGCTGCGAGGATATTGCCCTCATGCGCGTCATCCCCGGCATGACTGTGATCGTTCCTGCCGACGACGTCGAGGCCCGCGCCGTAACGCGCGCCGCCTACGAGTGCGACGGTCCGGTGTACATGCGCTTCGCTCGTTTGGCCTCGCCGGTTATCAACGACCCCGAGACCTACAACTTCGAGTTGGGTAAGGGCATTGTCATGCGCGAGGGCGCCGACGTCACCATCATCGCCTGCGGCCTGATGGTCGGCGAGGCTCTCGAGGCCGCCGAGCAGCTCGCTGCCGAGGGCATCGACGCCGAGGTCATCAACATGCACACCATCAAGCCCATCGATGCCGACCTGATCGTCAAGAGCGCCACCAAGACCGGCCACGTCGTGACCGTCGAGGAGCATTCTGTAATCGGTGGCCTGGGCAGCGCCGTTGCCGACGTCCTGTGCGAGCAGTGCCCGACGCCCCTCAAGAAGATCGGCGTCAACGACACCTTTGGCGAGTCCGGCCCGGGTGCCGAGCTCTTGCACAAGTATGGCCTGGACGCCGCCAACATCGTGGCGACCACCAAGGAGTTCTTGGCATAAGGCAAGGCGGATCTCAAGGACTGCTTCGCCAGAACTATGGAAACCCGGCAGGGGCGCTCTCTTGGAGAGCGCCCCTGTTTCAGTTGCGGTGAAATAAGGACTGATTAGACCTTTTAACTGGTAAAACAGTCCCTATTTCACCGCAACTCATGAAGACGCCCCTCAAGCACGGTCCCATCAGGGAAAAGGGCATATATCGACAAAGCGCAATTCAGACCCTTCCAGCTTTGTATATGCAGCACCCCAAGATAAACGCGGCGACCCCTTAGTTATCGCAGGCCGGGCACAGGGTTACTCTCCAAATCTTTCCGCAGGACGGAGGAGCCCCTGCCGCGCGAAGCGCGCAGCGGGGGCTCCGACATGTCCGAGGACGATTTGGAGAGTAACCCTGTGCCCGGCCGACGGGATCCCTAAGCACGCCATGCTTCTTATGTGCAGCAAAGCTAATGCTGCTAAAATACAAAGCGCTCATGTAGTTTAAACGCACGACGATAAGGAGCACCAGTGGGTAACCACTTCCGTACCTCCGGTGCGGGCGATGATGCCCCCAAGACGCAGGCAGGCGTCCAGGGCAGTCGTTTCGCCACTCCGGATTCAGAGGGCCAGCCTGTTGCTCAGGCCCCCGCTCAGCCGGCAGATCAGGCACAGCCGGCATCCGATCCCTTTGCCTACAATCCAACCAGCGATGTCGCGCTTTCCGGCACGGCGGGTTTTGAGCCCGTTCAGGCCGTGACCGCTCGCGTGGAGCAGCCTCAGGCTGGTGCCGCCACGCCGCAGCCTACCATGGCCGGCATTCCCGACCCCTTGGCCCCTGCGGCGCCGGCTCCTCAGCCTGCGCAGTCCGGTCTCTTTGCCGCTATTCCCGACCCCACGCAGCCTGCTGCCCCGGTGGTCGAGAGCGATCAGGCCGCCGAGGTCGCAAGCCTCGATAACGCGCTCAACAACCCCGATTTTACGTCGGTGTTTGCGCCCATCGATCCCCAGGCCAGCCGCAAGAAGATGGCCAAGCAGGCCGGTGTCGAGCCCGTCATCCTTATGGAGCATGTCACCAAGATCTATCCGGCACAGCCCAACAAGCCTGCACTCGACGACATCAACATCGAGATCTATCCGGGCGAGTTCGTCTTCCTGGTCGGTCACTCCGGCTCGGGTAAGACCACGCTGCTGTCGACGCTCAACCGTGACGTCAAGCCGACGAGCGGTCGCATCCTGGTTGCCGGTCAGGACCTCATGAAGATCAAGAACCGCAAGGTTCCGTTCCTGCGCCGCCAGATTGGCGCCGTGTTCCAGGACTTTAAGCTTCTGCCGCAAAAAACCGCCTACGAAAACGTGGCGTTTGCCCTGCAGTGCATCGGCAAGCCCAAGGGCGTCATTCGCAGCCAGGTGCCCGAGGTGCTGCGTCTGGTCGGTCTGGCCGATCAGATGGACTCGCTGCCCGACCAGCTTTCCGGTGGCGAGCAGCAGCGCGTTGCCGTCGCCCGCGCTATGGTCAACCGTCCGCCGCTGCTGATCTGCGACGAGCCGACGGGCAACCTCGACCCGGCGATCTCGCTGGGAATCATGAAGCTGCTCGAGCGTATTAACCGCACCGGCACCACCGTGATCGTCGCCACGCACGACCGCGAGATGGTCGATAGCATGCACCGTCGCGTGATCGCCCTCGAGGGCGGCCACGTTATCCGCGACCAGGAGAGGGGAGGTTACGGCAACTATGGCACCAACTAACGTGGGCTACTCCTTCAAAGAGGCAATCAGCCACTTCTTCCGTAACTGGACTACCTCGCTCGGCGCCGTCATCACGATCTTCCTTTCGCTGTTTATCATCGGCCTGTTCATCATGGGCTCCGCGATGCTGAACTCCGTGATCGGCACCGTCGAGGATCAGGTTGTCATCAACGCGTTCATTAGCGATGACGCCGATCAGGCCGATGTTCAGGCTTTTGAGGCCGAGCTTAAGACATGGAATAACGTCAAGTCCGTGACCTATAAGGACAAGGACGACGCGCTGGCCGAGTATACGAGCAAGATGTCGGGTAACGCCGACGCCACCATGAGCGCGCTCGACGGCCAGAACCCGCTGCCCGCCTCGTTTGCGATTGAGATGGACGATCCGTCTCAGGTCGAGAGCACGGCCAAGAAGCTCAAGAAGAATGCCGACTTCCAAAAGATCGCGGACGACGGCGACGTCAACGCGAGCGTACTGTATGGCCAGGAGGAAGTAAGCCGCCTGTTCCAGGTGACCAACTACATCCGTATTGCCGCCGTGGTGCTCGTTGGCCTTCTGACCTTTATCGCATTCATCTTCATCAACAACACGATTCGCCTGTCCATCACGGCGCGTCGTCGTGAGATTGCGATTATGCGTCTGGTCGGCGCCAGCAACGGCTTCATTCGCGGCCCGTTTATCACCGATCTC
>CABSMK010000094.1 GCA_902478825.1 uncultured Collinsella sp. | reverse complement strand
GAACAGGTCGTGACGCAGGTTCTTAGCGAAGCCGCAACTCGCATGGCTGCAGGTGACGCCGGCAGCGGCGCCAAAAGCAAGCGACGTCAGCGCGATGAGCACCAAAAAGCCCGCGGTGGGAAGCATCTCGGCTACGGTGGTGCCATCTTTGATGGCGTCGATCAGGTTGGCGGTGATAAATGGAATCAGCATCTCGCAGAGCACCTCGCCAAGCACGAGCAACGGCGTGGCAACGGTGACTTTTATATAGTCGCGGATGCTGCCCATGAGGGTTTTAATCATCCAGTTCCTCCCAGGTTACACGGATTTTCTCGAGCATTTCGGCGAGCTGCTCGCGCTCGTCGTGGGTGAGGGCACCAAAGGCCTGCTCTCTAAAGCGAATGCGGGCTGCCTGGTCGATGCGGGCGTTTTCCCGGCCGGTTTCGGTCAGGCGAATGGTGAGCTGCCGTCGATCCTTGGGGTTACGGCTGCGCTCGATGAGGCCGTTGAGCTCGAGTTTGGACAGGATCTCGGAAAGCGACCCCGGCTTGAGGTCAAAGTGCATGCCGAGTTCCTGCTGCGACATCTCGCCGCCGGGTTGCTTGGCCAGCAGGCAGATGATGGGCGCCTTGCCGGACACGCCTCCGCCATGAAAATGCATGTAATGGCCGCAAAAGCCCAGGCCATTGAGGATGCGCTTGGCAAGCTTGTCTTCTGAGCTAACCGCTTCGGGTGCATCCGCCGGCTGTGACGGGTCGCCGCCGGGCTCGTGCGAACAAAGGTTAAGAGGTTCATCGCACATGAATTAGTGTTGCTCCTTTCTTTAGTTAGGTAGTGGAATTGTTTTGTGCCTAACCAATCTAGGAGCATGAGAAATGAATGTCAAGGTACCAAACTAGTGGTTACGCGGTTTTACCAAACCGCGTAACGGCTCGACGCTGCAAACCCGCCAGAGCGGCAATCTGCCTTTCAACTTCGGCGGCATGACCAGAAGGTCAATGCCGCCTCGTTTCAAGGCACCTTGCTCACTCTGGCGGGTTTTCGCTGACTTCGCCAAAACATCGGCGTTGCCCGACCAGTCGTTTTGGCACTTAGGGACGTTCCTTATGTGCCGGCACTTGGGGACACTCCTTGGGCTAATTGCCGGGATAGTCGTTGGGGACGTTCTTGTTTGACTAGTCATTTAAGAACGTCCCCAACGACTACCTCGTTTTCGTAACCTTTTCGCAACAATGCGCTCTTCGCGACCGTAGCGCCCGCTCACAACGTCCCCTGCGCTACACTTAGTCGCACTGTGGCGCTGCTGCGCCGTGCCCGAACCAAGGGAGACCCTCATGAAGAACACTCAGCTGCTGCTGATCAACGATATGTGCGGCTACGGCAAGGTCGCGCTTTCCGCCATGCTGCCGGTGCTGTCGCACATGGGCTACCGCATCCACAACCTGCCGACGGCACTTGTGTCCGATACGCTCAACTATCCCAAGTTCTACATCCACGACACCACCGAGTACGTGCGCCAGAGCCTCGCCATCTGGGAGGAGCTCGGCTTTGAGTTCGACGCCATCTCTACCGGCTTTATCGTGACCGAGGAAGAGACGCGCATCATTTCGGACTTCTGCCACCGTCGCGCGCAAAAGGGTACCAAGGTGTTCGTCGACCCCATCATGGGCGACAACGGCAAGCTCTACGCCGGCGTGCCCGAGTCCACGATCGGTCTCATGCGCAGCCTGCTCGAGTGCGCCGACTATGCGGTGCCAAACTACACCGAGGCGTGCCTGCTCACCGATACGCCCATTGCCGAGCAAATCACGCCCGATGAGGGCCGCACTCTTGTGGATGCCGTGCGTGCCCTGGGCGCCAAGTCGGTGGTCATTACGAGCGCTGTGGTCGACGGTGCGAATGTCGTCATCGGTTACGACCATGTAGCGGGGGAGTACTTCACGATTCCCTTTGAGCTCATTCCGGTGTATTTCCCGGGCACGGGCGACACGTTCTCGGCGGTGCTCGTCGGCCGCGTTATGGCAGGTTGGAGTCTGCAGCGCGCGACGTCCGATGCCATGCGCGTGGTGGCTGAGCTTATCGAGCGCAATGCCGACCAGGAGGACAAGTCGGCCGGCCTTCCCATCGAGGCCTGCTTGGACGTGATCGACCATGAGTAACGCTGGCGAGGGCGGCATCAAGCCTGCGGGCGAGAGCAAGCCGCTCGGTGCGCCGCGGGGCAAGCGTCCGCGCATCCGCGTGAGCTGCGTGGACCAGCTAGGCACATGCCGCTGCCATCACGGGCACAAGCCGGGTGACGTCTTCGACTTCGACCGAGACCGCGGCAAGATGTGTGCCATGGCCTGCCATGTGGGATTTCCCTATATCGATATCCTGCGCTATGGCGGGACCGTGCCCGGCAACGAGCCAGGCACGGCAAAGTTCTGCTGTCCCGAGGTCGATACGCTGAACGTCTGGCTTGCCGAGATCGTTGACGAGTAGTCGAGCGCAATGTGACAAAGGGGCAGCCCCTTTGACACATTCGCCGGTGATGCCCCTTCTTTTGCTTATAATTTCAAATCTCTGCATTTCATCCGATTTTAGGTTCTAAAAATTCTGCGTTTCATCGATAATCAAGCATATAAAACTTTGCATTTCATTCGATGACACCGAGGGGAGAGCCTATGCTGCGCAGGAAAATAGCGGCAGAGCTGGAGCGTTGGCTGAAGTCTTCCGAGCAAAAGGCCTTGTTCATTACGGGTTCTCGCCAGATTGGCAAAAGCTATTCGATTCGCGCATTTGGCAAAGCCAACCATGCAACCTACATCGAGCTTAACCTCATGGAAAACCGCCAGGCAAAAGATGCTCTTCTCGAGGCGCGGAATGCCGATGATTTCATCAGCAGGGTGACGCTTCTTTCGGGAAAGTCGATTGCGCCAGGCAAAACGCTCGTGTTTATCGATGAGGTCCAAGAGGCCCCCGACATCATGACGATGGCAAAGTTCCTTGTTGAGGACGGGAGGTGCCGCTGGGCGTTTTCGGGGTCAATGCTCGGGACTCAGTTCAAGGGCGTCAGGTCCTATCCCGTGGGGTATGTCCACGAGCTTAGGATGTTCCCGCTCGATTTTGAGGAGTTTTGCTGGGCAACCGGGGTGAGCGAGGGGGCTCGCCAAACGATACGTGACGCGTGTATCAGCGAGAGGCCCGTTCCTGATTACATTCATGACGCGATGATGGCAAACTTCAGGACCTATACCGTTGTCGGCGGAATGCCGGAGGTCGTGCAGCGTTTCCTTGACACGCAGGGCGACCTTGCCTCTGTTCGTCAGCTACAGTCAGAGCTCAACGAACAGTACCGGCGGGATATCTCCAAGTATGCAAGCGGGCGAGCCCTTCAGGTGCAGAGCATTTACGATCAGCTCCCTATTATGCTCGAGGGCGAAAACAAGCGCTTCGTGCTCAATTCCATTGACCCCAAGGCTCACTACGAGAAGTATCAGCGAGATTTTGTATGGCTTGTCGATGCCGGCGTTGCTCTCAAAGCCGATATCGTAACCGAGCCAAAATCGCCCTTGCTCAAGACGGCACGGCCATCGCAGTTCAAGCTATATCAATCGGATACGGGCATGTTGATGGCGCGCTACCCCGTCGGAGTCGCCCAAGCGGCGTATCTTGATAGCAAGGAGCCCAATCTGGGCGGCATTTACGAAAACGTGGTGGCCCAGCAGCTGGCTGCCCAAAATCGCCAGCTTTACTACTATCAGACAAAAAAGCGCGGTGAAGTGGACTTTGTGGTCGATGGACCGGATGGGACGGCTGTTCCGATCGAGGTTAAATCGGGCTCCTATTACCACGCGCACGCTGCGCTCGGTCATGTGCTTGATACGGCTGAATATGGCGTAAGGCTCGGGATTGTTTTCTCGAGAGGCAACGTTGAGCGCAACGGAGCGGTTCTCTATTTGCCGCTATATGCGACCTGGGCCCTTTCGGATGTTTTGGGCGACTCCTGCGCCGAGGGGATAAAGCTGGAGGTCAAGCCGGTCTAGGGCTAGTCCCGGATGTGACAAAGGCGTGGCCCGCGACCTCGATTGCCTACAGCTGCTCGAGCATAGCGGTGCAGCCGTCGAGTACGTCGCGGTAGGTGGCATCGAAATTGCCGGTGTACCAGGGGTCGGCCACGTCGCCGGGGCGCTCGGTCCAATCGAGCATGCGCGTAATCTTGCCGTCGGGGTCGTCGCCAAAGATGCGACGCAGGCCACGCGCGTTCTCGTCGTCCATATAGACAATGTGGTCCCAGTCGCCATACTCCGCGCGACGCACCTGACGTGCACGATGTGCGACGACGGGAATCCCGACCTCGCGCAGCTTGGCAACGGTACCGTGGTGTGGCGGGTTGCCGATCTCCTCGGTCGAGGTCGCAGCGGAGTCAATGACAAACTCGCCCGCGCGCCCGGCGCGCCGCACCAGCTCGGTAAACACCGACTCAGCCATCGTCGAGCGACAGATGTTGCCATGGCAGATAAACAGTATGCGTTGCATGAGCGGTTTCCTTTCTAGGCGGTCGTGCAGGGCTTACAGACTGCTCTTGAGGCAGTTTGCTCCAATAAAGCCCGCTGCGTACAAGGGGAGGTGGCGTAGCTCGCGCCCGTCATCGGTTTCGCTGCGGAAAAAATTGTTCTCGGACAAAATGTAGGCATATGGCGATCGGGCTTTGTCCATGAACGACCCGAGGGTTCTCGCGCGCACGTTGCGTGCGGACTTTACCTCGACGGGCACGATTTCCATACGGTCGGTCTGAAGTAGAAAATCGAGCTCGCCGGTCGTCTTCCAAGACGACGGCGGCACCCAGTAATACGTCTGCAAGCTGTTACCCGAAAATGCTTGCATGACCGAGTTTTCCGCCAGGGCGCCTCGGAAGTCGGAAGATAGCGCTATGGCGGAATCTTCTTTGAGGTCGAGCCAGAGCCTCGGGTTGATGCCGAGTTTGTAGAACATGAGGCCGGTATCGAGAAGATAGACCTTAAAGAAACTTCCATCTTCGTCGTCGAAGGGAACGAGGGGAGGCTCGATGCCTTCGGTCAGGTTGTTGACCGATATGATACCGGCGCCTTCGAGCCAGTCGAGCGGCTCGATAAGCTTGGCGCGACGGCCTCCGCGTTCGACCTCGGAGTACTTGAATTTTTTTGTGGACGATCTCAGCAGCTGGGACGGAATGGAGCGCCAGACCTTGCGTGCCGCCACGCCGCTGATCCCGTTTTCGGGGTCGGTCATATCGGCGGTATAGGTCTCGTTGATTTCGCGCTGCTCGACGCGCGCATCCTCGATGGATAACGTCTTGCGATATGCGTTGACGGCGGCGGGCATGCCGCCCACGATCTGGTATCGATGAAACAGGCTGAGCGCGGCTTGGTGCGCGGCGTAGGTCTCGAGCGTGCCGGCGTGGGCACGAATGGCATTAGCCATCTGCTCCTCATCGAGCGCCCAGAGAAACTCCTCGAACGACATAGGATGCATGGTCTCTTGACGAACGCCGCTGGGAAAAGGCAGCTTACGTTTGCGCGTGGCGACGCCGAGCTGACTGCCGGTCGCGCATATGCGCCAGCCCGAACCCGAAAAAAAGCGAAGCGAGTTGAGCGCCCGTTCGCAGAGCTGCACCTCGTCAAACAGGATGAAGGTGGTTTCTTTGCGAATGGGGGCGCGTTTATAGTCTGAAATCCGCGCCACGATGGTGTCAACGTCGTCGGTGGGACAATCGAACAGCGGAGCGATCAGCTCAAGATCGGTCTGAAAGTCGAGTTTGACAAACGCATCGCCGGCGATTCGCCTGCCGATTTCCTCGGCAGCGTACGTTTTGCCTACGCGTCGCGCACCACGGATGAGGAGGGGGCGTGAGGCGTCCTTTGTCGCCCATGATTCGATAACGGACTCGATTGATCTGCGCATGGGGCCGCCTTTCCAATTTCGTGTACTTCAGATACATAGTTTAGTACGATTTCATGTACTTGAAATACACGAAATAATAGAAAAGCGTGTATCTCAAATACACGAAATTGCACTGCTGAAGCTTCCAGGCGGATAAACATACTCATATTGGGCGGTTTTCACTGGTTGCTCGCCGCCTTGGGCTATGTTCGCCCCTATGCCTGCATCCGGGGCTGTGCTGATTGACGACGGCGCTCCCAGCGAGCCAGCTTGATCGTCACCAGCGTGAGGGCCCAGGCCACAAGCGAGAACGCGGCGCCCACTGCGCCCACGTACGCAATGCCAACGCTGCTTACCACGGCGCCGCCCACTGCGGTGCCAAACGAGATGCCGACGTTAAACGCCATGGGCTCAACCGAACTTGCGAGTACCATCGACTTGGGATGGCGGCTGCGTGCCACGTCCATAAAGTGCGTGATGCATGAGACCGAGAACAGGTACATGAGCATCGCCAGGCTAAAGACAAAGACCAGCGCGAGCGGCATGGCGGCGCCCACGGCAAACAGCCCGAGCAGTGCCGCCGCCTGCAGCACAAACGTAA
Source organism: uncultured Collinsella sp. (assembly GCA_902478825.1). Classification (GTDB taxonomy): domain Bacteria; phylum Actinomycetota; class Coriobacteriia; order Coriobacteriales; family Coriobacteriaceae; genus Collinsella. The sequence continues at coordinate 216 of CABSMK010000094.1, read as the reverse complement.
CCAGCAGCGCCTTCATGCCAAAACGCGCATCGATCCATCCGCCCAGGATGTTCGAGATCAGGCAGAACACGCCATAGGCCATAAGTGTGGTGCTCGCCTGAACGGTATCCATGCCCAGCACCTGCTCCAGATAAGGCGTCACGTAGCCGTAGAATACGTAGACCGAGCCCACGAGACATGCGCAGATCTCGTATGCCGTCTTCTGCTTGAAAAAAA
>CABSMK010000093.1 GCA_902478825.1 uncultured Collinsella sp. | reverse complement strand
GTATAAGAGACAGCCTCAGAGGCGTCGGCAAGCGCAAGCTCGACCTCGCCCATTAGGCTGCGGTCGTACTCCGCGCCCAGTTCGGGCTTGGAGATATGCGCCGCGCGGGCGTAAGCGGTCGCCAGGTTGTCGAAGGTCTCGGCGTCGTTCTTGCGGGCCTCATCGAGGGCGGCGCAGCGGGCGAAGAAGACCGACGGGGCAATGATGTGCACCGCGGAAACGGCGGCAACGGTGTCGGCCGGGATCTTCTCGTCGCGGGCCATGCTCACCAAACGGCCGTGGAAGAAGTCGCGAACCTGCTGGGCGACCTCGGCGGCGTCGAACTCAATGCCCTGCTCGCTATAGAGCTCGAGCGCAAAGTCGATGAGCGACGTGGGGTCGATCGGCAGACGGTCACGCAGGATGTTGATGATGCCGATGGCGGCACGACGCAGCGCGTACGGGTCGGAAGAGCCGGTCGGGGGCTCGCCGATGGCAAAGATGCCGGCAATGGTATCGAGCTTGTCGGCGCAGGCCACGATGCAGCCAGCGGTGCCCTCGGGCAGCTCGTCACCGGCAAAGCGGGGACGATAGTGATCGCGGATAGCATGAGCGACCTCGTCGTTCTCCCCCATCGCGCTGGCGTAGTAACCGCCCATCACGCCCTGCTGGCTCGTGAACTCGACGACGGCGTTGGACACCAGGTCGGCCTTGCACAGGTGCGCGGCGCGAGCGGCGTCGGCGGCCAGGTGGGCACCCAGGTGAGCCTCGCGGGCAATAGCGAGCGCGAGCTGCTCAATACGCTCGGACTTGGCGAGCACGCTGCCGAGCTTCTCCTGGAAGGCGACCTTGGCCAGACGCTCACGGAACTCGTCGAGGGAGATCTTCAGATCCTCCTCGTAGAAGAACTTGGCGTCGTCCAGGCGGGCGCGCACGACGCGCTCATTGCCGTCGATCACGCGCTCGGCATTCTCGGGCTTGCTGTTGGAGACGACCACAAACTCACGCGTCAGCTTGCCCTCGCCGTCATAGATCGGGAAGTAGCGCTGATTGGTGAGCATAGACTCGCAGATGATCTCGTGCGGGACCTTGAGGAACTCCTCATCGAAGGTGCCGACGAGCACCGTCGGCCACTCGCAGAGGTTGATGACCTCCTCAAAGACCTTCTTGGGCGTATCGACGTGGCAGCCGGGGCGCGCAGCCTCGACCTCGGCGATACCGGCAAGGATGGCCTCGCGACGGCGCTCGGCAGAAAGCACACCGGCATCCTCGAGCACCTGCTCGTAAACAGCGGGGCTGGCGACCACATGGTCACCGGGGCCAAGCACGCGATGGCCGCGCGTGGTATTGCCACTCGTCACGTCAGCAAAGGACACGGGCACGACATCCTCGCCCAAAAGGCAGCAGATCCAGCGGACCGGACGCACGAACGTGGCGTGCTCGTGACCCCAGCGCTGAGAGCGGTAATTGGGCCACTGCAGGCCGGCGATGGTCTTCTCGCACAGGGCCGTCAGAATCGGGGTGGCCGGGGCAGAAGGGATGTTCTTCTCGGCAAAGACGTACTCACGGCCGTCGGTGTCCTCGCGACGGACCAGGTCCTCGGCAGCCACACCGCACTTGCGGGCGAAGCCCTGGGCGGCTTTGGTGGCGTTTCCGTCGGCGTCGAAGGCGATGTTGGCCGCGGGGCCACGCTTAACCTCGTGAACCTCATCGGTCGCGGTGGCGACGTCGGCAACGAGCGCAGCCAGGCGACGCGGGCTCGAGATCACGCGGACCTCGCCGTGGGCCAGACCGGCCTCGTCGAGACCCTTGGCAATCATGGTGCCAAGCTGCTTGACGGCATTGTTCAGCGGTGCAGAGGGCATTTCCTCCGTACCGATCTCAAACAGGAAATCCTTAGCGTCTGCCATGGCTTACGCCACCTCGCCTTCCTGGTCGGCATTCTCGTTGACTCCGGCGACCTCGGCCATATAGGCCTCGCAGCACGCCTTGGCGACGGCGCGGACGCGCAGGATGTAGTTAGCACGCTCGACCGCGGACAGCGCACCGCGAGCATCGAGCAGGTTGAAGGCATGGCTGCACTTCATGACGCAGTCGTAAGCGGGCAGCGGCAGCTTGCGCTCAAGGCAGGAGTGGCACTCGGCCTCGTAGTCGTCAAACTTCTGACGCATCATCTCAACATTGGCGACCTCAAAGTTGTAGGCGCTAAACTCACGCTCGTTCTCCAGGAACACGTCGCCATAAGTCATGGGCGTGCCATCGGGCAGATAGCTCCACACCAGGTCGTAGACCGAGTTGACGCCCTGGGCGTACATGGCGATGCGCTCCAGGCCATAGGTGATCTCGACAGGCACGGGGTCGACCTCGATGCCGCCCACCTGCTGGAAGTACGTAAACTGCGTGACCTCCATGCCATTGAGCCAGACCTCCCAGCCAAGGCCCCAGGCGCCGAGCGTCGGGCTCTCCCAGTCGTCCTCAACAAAGCGAACGTCATGGTCATTGGGGTCCAGGCCAATGGCGGCCAGCGAACCCAGGTAGAGCTCCTGAGCGTTGACCGGCGAGGGCTTGATGAGCACCTGGAACTGATAGTAGTGCTGCATGCGGTTGGGGTTCTCGCCGTAGCGGCCGTCGGCGGGACGGCGGCAGGGCTGCGCATAGCAGGTGCGCCACTCGGCGGGACCGAGCGAGCGCAGCGTGGTCGCGGTATGGAAGGTACCGGCACCGACCTCGGAGTCATAGGGCTGCATAATTACGCAGCCCTGCTCGCCCCAGTACTGCTGGAGGCGCAGGATGATGTCTTGGAAGGAAAGCGATGAAGCGTTCATGCCTCTTATATCCCCTCGTCGAAACGATTACACGGTTAGGTACTGTACTATAGCGGTTTTTAATCGATAGCGCCGATACGGTTGAGCGGCCAGTAGCGCACAAGCGCCACGGCAATCAAGTCGGAGCGGTCGACCGGGCCAAAGTAGCGGGAGTCAGCAGAGTTCTCGCGGTTGTCGCCCATCACCCACACACAGTCGTCAGGGACGGTGTAGGGATAGCTCACCTGAGCGCCGGGGGCTTGGACCGAAAGCGGCCAGCTCATGCCAGTCGTATAGTCCTCGTCGAGCGCCTGGCCATCGACGACGACCTTGCCGTCCTGCAGGTCGACCGTCTGGCCGGCCGTGGCAATAACGCGCTTTACCAGCACGTCATGCTCGGACGTGGCATCGGGGTTGTGGAACACCACGATATCGCCTTGCTTGACGGGCTGTCCGAGTTCGAGCGTCACCTTCTGCGCCAGAATCTGGTCTCCGATCTCGATCGTGGACTCCATGGAACCGGTAGGCACCACAAAGGGTTCGACCACAAACGAGCGAATCAAGAAGGTGGCGACCAGCGCGATTGCGACAACCACGACCCACTCAAACGCACCCTTTAGCACGGAATGCTGCGATGGAACCATTCTCACTCCTCGCTCTGCGAAAACGAAGCGTCCAGGATCTCCTGCGCGTACGCGCGCTCATTGGGCGTAAGACGTGCCGTCTCGATAAGATCGGGACGCCAACGACAGGTACGCTCGATGGCATTCTTGCGGCGCCAGGCATCGACCTTGGCATGATCGCCGCTCACGAGCACTGGAGGCACGCCCTCGCCGTTAAACTCGGCGGGACGGGTGTACTGCGCGTACTCGAGCAGGCCGCCGTCCTCAGCGGTCGAGAAGGACTCGTCCACGTTGCTCATCTCGTCGCCCAAGGCTCCGGGAATGAGCCGTACGACGGCATCGGCCACGACCATAGCGGGCAGCTCGCCGCCCGTGAGCACGTAGTCGCCGATCGACAGGCGCTCGTCGGCATACGCATAGGCGCGCTCGTCGACGCCCTCGTAACGGCTGCACACAAACAGCAGGCGCTCGCTTTTGAGCAGGCGCTCGGCCACATGCTGCGTAAAGGGCTCGCCGCAGGGGGTGAAGAACACCACGGTGGGCTTGGGACCCTCGGAGCTGATGGCCTCGATGGCCTCGGCGATGGGCTCGACCTTCATGAGCATGCCCTGCCCGCCGCCGTAGGGCTCGTCATCGACGGTGCGATGGCGGTCGTGCGTCCAGTCGCGCAGGTTATACGCCTTAAAATCAAAAAGGCCGGCCTTGCGGGCACGGCCCAAAATCGACGTGGACATGACGGGCTCAAACATCTCGGGAAAGACCGAAAGGGTCTCGATCAGCATGCTGTCCTCCCTACTTGTCCATATCGATCAAGCCGTCCATAACGTGGACGGAAATTGTTCCTGTGTCGGGAAGATCGAGCACAACCTGCTCGATCACGGGAATCAGCACCTCGCCGTACCGATCGCCCTCGACAACCCAAACATCGTTGGCGGGCGTCGACATAATCTCGACAATCGTGCCGAGCGAGCCAAAGCGCTCGTCGACCACCTCGCGACCCATCAGGTCGCTGTAGGCAGCGTCGAGCGAATCGAGCTCGAAGTCGTCACGATTGGCCAGCACATAGCATCCGGTGATGCCCTCAGCGGCCGTCAAGTCGTCTATGCCCTCAAACGAGACCAGATCGCCATCGCCCGTATCAGTGACGGACACGACCGTGCAAAAACGGTCGCGCTTGAGCGCCGGCGGCGTCAAGGCAACACGCATACCCGGCTCCAATACAGAAGGAAGCCCCCGCAGCGGCTGCGCGAGGACCTCCCCCTTCCTTCCGTGCGGCTTGACCACGCGGGCGATGTTTTTGTACTGGGACCTCAAGGTCCTAGCCCAGAACCTCTACCTCGACAGCGGTGTCGAGGCGAGCGGCCAGTGCACGGGCGAGCGTGCGAATGGCCTTAATGGTACGGCCACGACGGCCGATGACCTTAGCGACGTCATCCTCGGCGACCGAAACCTCAATCGTGGAGGCGTCGTCGCCATCGATGACCTCGAGGCTCACGGAATCCGGGTCGTCGACGATCTGAACAACGAGATATTCGACGAGATCGGCGATGCGATCTGAGAGCATTGCCTCACCCTCGAGCTGTGCAGCGTCAACCTCAGGCACGATTTACTCCTCGGCGCCCTCAGCGGCCTCAGCGGCAGCCTTAGCGGCCTCGGCCTCTTTGGCGAGCTGCTTCTTGGACTTCTTGACGACGGTCTCGGTCTTCTCGCCCTCGTTGGCGGCCTTGACCAGAGCGGCGACGGCGTCGGTGAGCTGAGCGCCCTTGGACTGCCAGTCAGCAATCTTCTCGAGGTCGAGGTTGATGGTCTTGGGGGCGGTCATCGGGTTGTAGCGGCCAACCTCCTCGATGATACGACCGTCACGCGGGGCGCGGGAATCGGCGACGACGACACGGTAGTACGGACGCTTCTTAGCGCCGTGACGAGCAAGGCGAATCTTGACTGCCAAAGGAAACTCCTCCAACCAAGCAGCTTTAGGCTGCAACTACAAACAAACAGTTGAACATAATACGCCATCGACGCGGGCAGGTGAAGTCCGTGAGACCAACTTCTTCGGTGTAGTCGAGGGCAAATCCATATCTTAGACAAGAATTCGCGATTTGCAAGCACATACACGCACCCCACATGAGCTGCGCGGTATACTCATGACATGGAAAGACGCGAACATACATACGGTTATGAGGATGCTGCGGGCGTCACGCCGCCGCCCTGGACGGGTCCAGCGGTGGGCCTGATGGACCTCGATGCATTTTTTGCGAGCGTGGAGATGCTCGATCATCCCGAATGGCGCGGAAAGCCGCTCATCGTGGGCGGAGACGCCGAGTCACGCGGCGTCGTGTCCACGTGTTCGTATGAGGCACGTCGCTTTGGCGTGCATTCTGCCATGGCCTCGGCCGAGGCGCGGCGCCTGTGCCCGCAGGCCATTTGGACGCACGGACACTTCGATCGCTACCGTGAGGTGAGCGCACAGGTCATGGCGATTCTCGCCGATGAGACACCGCGCGTGGAGCGCGTTTCCATCGACGAGGCCTTTATCGATATCACACCGGGTCGTTTTGCGCCCGAGGACCCACTGCTGGTAGCGCGGCGTATAAGCGACCGCGTTGCGACGCTAGGGGTGACGTGCTCCATCGGCGTTGGGTGCAACAAGACCGTGGCCAAAATCGCAAGTGAGCGCGACAAGCCGTTTGGTCTGACCATTGTGCGCCCCGGTACGGAACAGCGGTTTTTGGCTGCACTGCCCGTGTCCGCAATGAGCGGAATCGGACGTTCGGCCGAGGAGCGGCTGCGTCGCATGCGCATCTATACGCTCGGCGAGCTTTCACGCGCGCCAGAGTCCACCTTGGCTGCAATCTTTGGCGTGAATGGCGAGCGCATGCGTCAACGCGCTTTGGGGCTCGAAGTATCCGAGGTCACCAGCCTGGATGACGAACGTGAAGTTAAATCGGTGAGCAATGAGCGCACCTTTGCGAAGGATTTGACTGAGCGTGGGGATATCGAGGCGGCGATTGCGCTGCTGGGCGAGTCGGTTGGGCGCCGCCTACGTCGTCAAGGGCTGACGGGTGCCACGGTAACGCTCAAGCTTAAGTATTCGTATGGCAGCGGACGCACGGCACAGCGCCGCTTGCCCCACCCCACCGACGACGAGAATATCTTTGTGGCCGTAGCGCTCGAGCTGCTCGACAATATCTGGCAAGAAGGCATGCACGTGCGTCTGGCGGGTATCGGCATGAGCGACTTCAACCACCAAGGCGGTATCCAAACTGACCTGTTCTGCGAGATTGATGACCGCGGAGCACAATCCCTGTCTCTT
>CABSMK010000092.1 GCA_902478825.1 uncultured Collinsella sp. | reverse complement strand
GGCATACCAGATCTGCGCATGTCTCGTGGGCTCGGAGATGTGTATAAGAGACAGGGCAGACGATGACCCGGTTCCGCGTATCTACCGCTTTATGGAAGGCTCCGATCGCCTGGTGCCGGCATCTGCGTACACTGGCAATCCGGACCTGTTCATCTCGGTGGACGTACCGGTCGTCGAGCGTCTCAACAACTCGGCCGAGGTGCTTCGCCGCTCCAAGCATGTGGTTTGCTTTGATCACCATCCGGCGCGTGAGGAGTTTGCCGAGCTCAGTCTGAGGCGCGTTGAAGCTGCAGCCTGCGCCATGATCATTGACCGTTTCTTGGACAATTGTGGCATTGTCGCCCGTGATGGCGTCGCGACTTGCTTGCTGTGCGGCTTGGTGACCGACACCGGTCGTTTCCAGTACCAAAACGCCGATGCTGCTGCGTTCCATGCGGCCTCGCGACTGGTTGCTCACGGTGCCGATCCGGCGCGTGTGGCACTCGAGGTATATCAGAGCATGCGCGTTGAGTTTTTGCACCTCAAGTCCATCGTTATGGGCCGTATTAAGACGGTGGCCCACGGGCGCGTGGCGTATAGCTACGCGTACCAGAGTGACCTTGAGGCTTGTGGTGTCACCTCGGATGAGTGCGACGGCCTGGTTGACGTGGTGCGCTCGGTGATGGGCGTGGAGGTCTGCCTGTTCCTGAAGGGCATTGAGGGCGATACCAAGGTGCGCGGCAACCTGCGCTCCAAGGGCGACCTCAACGTGTCCGAGATCGCTGCTGCCTTTGGCGGAGGCGGACATTCCGCTGCCGCCGGTTTCTCCAACAACGGAACGATTCTCGAGACGCTCACCGTGGCACTTCCCATGCTGTCCGAGCTGGTAGGGGAGGATCCCGCTTCGGTGACCGTCGAGCTTTAACTTTTTGGATGGTACATGGCTCGTCGTACGCCTTCTCAACTGAATATGCTGCTCGCCGTCGATAAGCCGGTGGGCTGCACGTCCCACGATGTGGTCTCGCAATGTCGGCGCGCTCTCCATGAGCGGCGCGTCGGCCATGCCGGCACGCTCGACCCTATGGCATCGGGTGTCATGGTGGTGGGCGTGGGCCAGGCCACCCGTCTGCTGGGTATGCTAACCCTCGATACCAAAAGCTATGTCGCCGACATTTCGTTTGGTGCCGAGACCAATACCGATGATGCGGAGGGCGAGGCGGTCCGCACGGTGGCTGTTGCCAACGAGCTCCGCGACCCTGCCTATGCCCGTGAGCACTTGGCCGCTATGTTGGGTCCGCAGATGCAGGTGCCGCCGGCGTTTTCGGCTATCTCGGTCAATGGCGTTCGCGCCTACAAGTCTGCTCGCGAGGGCAATGCGGTGGACCTACCTCCGCGCCCCGTCCAGGTCTATGCCGCCGACCTGATCGCCGTGGGCGGCGAGGGTGATACGTGTGTGTGGACCGTGGCGTTCTCGGTGAGCAAGGGCACCTACATTCGTGCGCTCGCTCGCGACCTGGGCCGCGCCTGCGAGAGCGCCGCGCACATTTCCGCGCTGCGCCGCACGGCCTCTGGTGTTGTTTCCATTGGCGCTTGTCATGCGGTCGAGGAGCTTTCTCCCGAGTCCGCGGCTGGCTTTGCCCTAGATCCTATTGCGGCCCTGGGCGCCACGCGTGTTGACTTGCCGGGCAATCTTGCCGACGACCTGCTCTGCGGCCGTCGCATTCCCGTTGAGCGTGCGCTTGCCGATTTCGATGCCTCGAAGGCGCCGTTTGCGTTGGTGCTCGATGGGGGACTCAAGGCGCTCGCCCGCATTGAGGGTGGCCGCTTTGTTATGGAGCACGTGTTTCCGCAGGCAATCGGCGGTGTTCGATGATGCTGGCCGCTCGCGAGCTCGCGCGTATTTTTTTCGCGGGCGGGTCGGACGAGGCTCGCATCGTTGCTGCCGATGCGTTTGATAAGTGTGAGCACCTGGGTGCTGCCTCGATCGCCATTGGCGTGTTCGACGGCGTTCACCGTGGACACCAGGAACTCATCGAAGCGCTTGTCCGTGATGCCCGCGTCCATGGCTGCAAGGCCGTCGTAGTTACCTTCGATCCGGACCCGGACGTCGTGGTGAGCCCTTCGCCCGCTCAAAAATTGATGACGACGGCCGACCGTCTGCATACCCTGGCTCAAACCGGGATCGATGCGGTGGTGGCCGTTCCCTTTACGCCTGAGGTTGCGGCGCTTGACCATGTTGATTTTCTCTCGCTGGTGTCGCGTCTGGTCGACATTCGATCGATTCGCGTTGGCAGTGACTTTAGGCTGGGTCGTGGCGGGGCTTCTGGTGTTGCCGAGATGCGCGCCTGGGGTTCCGAGCACGGCGTTGACGTGTATGGTCACGACCTGCTTTGCGAGGGCGGTGAGGCCATTTGCGCCACCCGCATTCGTCATGAGCTGGGACAGGGCCATGTGGAGCTGGCTGCTGAGTTGCTCGGCCGCCCGTATATGGTGCGCGGCGGTGTTATTCGCGGCCGTCACGAGGGTTCTGGCATGGGCTTTCCCACGGCAAACCTGCAAGTTCCCGACGGCATTCAGGTGCCTGCCGATGGCGTGTATGAGGGCCTGGTGCTCGTCGATGACACCGTGTGGCCCGCTGCTGTTAACGTCGGACTGCCGCCGACGTATGCCGACGATGCGGCATCTGCGCATCTCGAGGCTAACTTAATTGGTTATATGGGCGACCTGTATGGCGCTTCCGTTTCGCTGGCGTTTACGCGCTGGCTGCGTCCCTCGCGTGTGTTCGATTCGCTGGATGAGTTGATTGCGATCGTCGAGGGTAATATCGAGGACATTCGTCACAACTTGGGTGAGCAGGGGGTGAGCATCCGTGATTAGCGATGAGGAGAAAGACCAGGTACGCGCTGCGTCCGACCTAGTCGCCATCGTGCAGGAAACGGTTGAACTCAAGCCCCGCGGCCACGAGTTTTGGGGTTGCTGCCCCTTTCATGGCGAAAAGACGCCGTCATTCCACATTATCCCTGCCACGCAGGTGTGGCATTGCTTTGGCTGCGGCGAGGGTGGCGACGTCTTCACCTATATCATGAAGCGCGAGAACCTGAGCTTTCCCGAGTCAATTCGTTATTTGGCCGATCGCGCGGGTATTGAGCTGCATGACACCGGAGATCGCCGCGAGCGCGGTACCAAGCGTGCCCGCATCTACGATCTGTGCGCCGAGACCGCCCAGTTCTACCACACCATGCTTATGCGCGGTAAGGACGGCCGTCCGCGCGAGTACTTTGCCAGCCGCGGCATGGGTGGTGACGTCTGCCGCCGCTACTGCCTGGGTTTTGCGCCGGGCCGCAATATGCTGGTGTCGCACCTGTCTCAGGCGGGCTTTACCCCGCAGGAGATGATCGACGCCAATGTTGCTGTGAGCCGCGGGCGAGGGCAGCTTGCCGACCGCTTCTACGACCGCGTAATGTTTCCCATCTTTGACGAGCAGGGTCACAACATTGCCTTTGGCGGTCGCATCATGGGTGACGGCCAGCCTAAGTATCTCAACACCGCCGAGACGAGCGTGTTTCACAAAAAGCGAAACCTCTACGGCTTTAATTGGGCCAAGGAGTTTATCGTCGCGCAGGATACCGCCATTGTGGTGGAGGGCTATACCGACTGCATCGCCTGCTGGGAGGCGGGGATTAAAAACGTTGTCGCCACGCTGGGCACCGCGCTCACGGAGCATCACGTCAAGACGCTCACTCGCTTTGCCAAGCGCATCGTGTATATGTTTGACGGCGATGCCGCCGGTCAAAAGGCCGCTCGTCGCGCGATTCAGTTTATCGAGCAGGATTCGATGGACCTGCGCTGCGTGGTGCTGCCCGACGGCAACGATCCTATGGAGTTTATTACGGCACATGGTGGTCAGGAGCTGCAGACGCGCATCGACGCTGCCGAGCCGCTCATGGACTTCGTGTACCGTTCGCTGCAGGAGTCGAGCGACATCACTACGCCAGGCGGTCGCGCCAAGGCGCTGGAAGATGCGCTGACGCTTATCTATCCGCTGCGCGATAGCTATATGATCGACACGTACTTTATCCAGATCGCCGATCTGCTGGGTTTGGATTTGGAGACGGTGCGCGCGAGTTCGGGTCGCGTGTTTCGCGATGTCGCCAAGCGCGAAGATGCGGAACGACGTCGTGAGCAGAACTATGAACGCCAGCGGGCACAGGCTGAGCGGTCCAGCGGGACGGGCAGCCGGGCGTCGAGTTCTCGCGACGCCGGTCGTGGTGCTTGGGCGTCGGGCGCGACGCCGGCAGTAGCGGCACTGGTCGAAGAAACGCCGTACGACTACGTCCCGCTCGATGCCTACGGTGCCACGCCCGTGGAGGTCGTCGACGATCTGCCGCCAATCGATGTGTCTGATGATATGGGCGCTGTGCCTGTGGCTGATGGTTCGGGCGCACCGGCTGCGGCGGCGCCGATGGTTCTTACCGATCTAGAGCGCAAGTCCTTGGCAGGGGAGCGCGAGCTGTTGACGATGCTCACGAGCTACCCCGACTTGTTCCGCACGTATGCCGACCGCATCTGCTCCATCGAGTGGGTTGACCCACGTCACGAGTCCATCGCATGGGCCGTTCTGGCAACGCCGCCGGGAACCGATCCTGCAGCCTGCATGGATGCGGCACGCTCGGTGTGTCCCGAGGCGGCAACGCTTGTGAGTGCCGGGCGCATCTCGGCGACGAGCAAGCACCCTACCGAGACGAACATCGTGTTTATGCTCGATACGCTCGAGCTCTACACCATCAAGCGCCGCATGCGTGCCGCACAGGCCAAGCTGCGCCAGGACCGTTCGCTCGATGATGAGGCCCGTCGCGCGCTGACCGTGCAGGCCGCGCAGGATTCGCAGCGTCAACGCGAACTGCAAAAGTCGATCGGCGGCGTGGCGGACCCGTTTCGCTTGATCGGCCTGGAGGCCGCGGGCACCGAACAAGCCTAGATGTTGTGGTCAACCAGCGTATTCTCGCCTATATCCAGTCCTCTTTTTGGGTATAGACGTCAATGTGTGTGCTAAAGTATTGAGTCCTGTGGACTATGAAGGGAGAATCTGTGCCAAAAAAGACTGAGAGCACGGGTACTGGGCTGGAATCCTACGTTGCAAAGCTTATGGGCAACGGCTCAAACAGGACTTCGGTAACCGAGGACGAGATTCAGGTCGCCCTGAAGGATATCGATGTTTCTGACGAGCAGCTCACCGCGGTGTATTCCGCGCTGCGCAACAGCGGCATCCAGATTATCTCCGCGAGCGGTAACGACGACGCCCCCATGGACGTCGACGATGACGATAACGATACCGATACCGACGATTTCGATGACGACGACGAGCACGATTCCGGCTCGCTCGACGATCACGAGCTCAAGATGGCCCGTCAGGCCGACGCCGAGATGGGTTCTTCCAAGAGCAAGAAGAAGCGCACCGTGCGCACGTCCCGTTCGCGTTCGCGCGTGCGCGGCATCGATGCCTCCACGGTGATGCTGACCGGCGACCCGGTCCGTATGTACCTCAAGGAGATCGGCAAGGTCGACCTGCTGACCGCCTCCGAAGAGGTCGATCTGGCCATGAAGATCGAGGCCGGTCTCGAGGCCACCGAGAAGCTCGAGGCTGCCGAGGCAGGCGAGCTCGAGCTCACGCGTGCCGAGATGCGTCGTCTTACGCGCATTGAGAACGTGGGCCTCGAAGCCAAGCAGGCACTCATCAGCGCAAACCTGCGTCTGGTCGTCTCCATCGCCAAACGCTATGTCGGTCGCGGCATGCTGTTCCTGGACCTGATCCAGGAGGGCAACCTCGGTCTGATCCGCGCCGTCGAGAAGTTCGACTACCAGAAGGGCTTTAAGTTCTCCACGTATGCCACGTGGTGGATCCGTCAGGCCATCACGCGCGCTATCGCCGACCAGGCCCGTACCATCCGTATTCCCGTGCACATGGTCGAGACCATCAACAAGCTCGTCCGCGTGCAGCGCCAGCTCCTTCAGGACCTGGGTCGCGACCCGACCCCCGAGGAGATCGGTGCCGAGATGGACATGAGTGCCGACCGCGTCCGCGAGATCCAGAAGATTTCGCAGGAGCCCGTTTCGCTCGAGACCCCCATCGGCGAGGAAGAGGATTCCCAGCTGGGCGACTTTATCGAGGACTCCCAGGCCATCGTTCCGCCCGATGCCGCCAGCTTCTCCATGCTGCAGGAGCAGCTCACCCAGGTGCTCGACTCGCTTGCCGATCGTGAGCGCAAGGTTATCGAGCTGCGCTTTGGCCTTGTCGACGGACATCCCCGTACGCTCGAGGAAGTCGGCCGCGAGTTTGGCGTCACGCGCGAGCGCATCCGCCAGATCGAGTCCAAGACCCTGGCCAAGCTCCGCCACCCGAGCCGCTCGAGCAAGCTTAAGGACTACATCGAGTCTTAACCTCGCAAGCAAGAATCGCCCTCAAGCACATCCGCTTGAGGGCGCTTTCATGTTGTCGTTGGGGACGTTCTTGAATGACTGGTCGTTTAAGAACGTCCCCAATGACTAGGTCGGAAAATTTCTTAAAAAAGTTCTTGCCCTGAGCTGATTCGTCCGTATAATAAACTTCGTTGCTTGAGAGCACGCACCTATTCCTCGGTAGCTCAATGGTAGAGCACGCGGCTGTTAACCGCGCTGTTGTAGGTTCGAGTCCTACCCGGGGAGCCAGAATTTTCCAGCCCTTCCCGTTGGGCTTTAAATTCCTCGGTAGCTCAATGGTAGAGCACGCGGCTGTTAACCGCGCTGTTGTAGGT
>CABSMK010000091.1 GCA_902478825.1 uncultured Collinsella sp. | reverse complement strand
ATCTACACCTCTCTATTCGTCGGCAGCGTCAGATGTGTATAAGAGACAGATGCGGGCGGGCCTGCCGATGCAGCGCCTGGGCACCGACATGGGCTCGCCGTGCGCGCTCACCAGCATCGTGGCCGGCACCCTGGCCACGCGCACCACGTCGCCCATCGCCTCCTCGAGGGCGCGCAGGTTGCCGACGGGCAGCAGCGCGTCCTTCTCCTCCATGAACAGCGCGGAGGGAGGCAGCCCCGTGGTCTCGTTGGGCTCGGAGTTGCTGGCGTCCTCGATCCGCGCGACGATCTCGTCGATGTCGTCCCAGCCGTCGAAGTCGCCCTGGTAGGCCATGAGCCGCGACAGGAAGCGGTTCGACGACTCGACCTTGCCCTTCGTCTGGGGGCTGCGCGGGCGGCACAGCTTCAGCTCGAAGCCGGCGGCCTTGGCGAACTCGTACGCGCGCTGGACCTTGAGGCGCCGGCCGCCCTTGACCGTCACCAGGGCGGACATGTTGTCCGTGACCCACTCGCGCGGCACGCCGCCGAGCCTCGCGATCGTGGCGTACATGCACCTGACCAGGTCGTCGGTCGTCCTGGTCCTCGACCGGATGAATATGTGCCTGCGGGAATGGCCCAGCGTCGCCGCGAACACGTTGAACTCGAACAGCTCGCCGTCGCGGTTCGCCATCTTGACGGACTCCTTCCAGTCGAACTGCAGCTGCAGTCCGGGCGGCGTCTCGAAGCGCGGGTGCGGCTCCGGGCCGCCGGAGGCCCCGACGGCGATGCCGTTCTTGCGCATGAACTGGGTGAAGGCGTTGTAGCCGGCCAGGTCCTCGCCGGGATACCTGTGCAGCAGCCACTCGTGGATGCCCTTCTTGGTGACTCCCGGCAGCTGCGCCTTGGCGGCCACCTCCTCGATGTGCGCGTCGAACGAGCCCGCCCTGTCGCCGCGCCCGTCGTGGGGCCGCCCGCCCTCGGCCCTCCAGTACGACGCCACGGTGTGCCTGTCCTTGCCGTAGCGCTTCGCTATGTCGCTGAAGTTGGGCTTTATGCCCGCTTCCCTGTACATGTCCAACTCTCCGATCAGGTTCTTCTCCGCCACGGCCCGCTCCTCCCGAAAGCATCGTTCGCTCGTCGATCGAAGCGTAAGCCCCGGCGTTGGTGGAAATGGTGAAAATGCGTTGGCGCAAATGGCGGGACTGCGTTGGCATGATTGGTTATTGAGCGTTGGTCAAAATGGTTGTTTTTACAGTAGCGCTAACAGGAGACGGCCGCGACGACGCAGTCGACGCCGAGCCCGGAGAGCTCCCTCTGCGGGGCGAAGCCGAGGTAGCCGCTCTCGTAGGCGGCGAGCGACGGGCCGGGGAAGCCCGACATCCACTCCGCGACCTCGCCCCAGGGGTTGCCGCGGAACCTCCTCGTCACGGCCTCGCCCGTCTCCGCGTCGAGCGCGCAGACGGTGGTGGACCTGAGGTGTACGTCCATTCCGAAGGCGGTAGAATATCTAGGCACGGGAGCCTCCCAACCTCGTTGCGGCGCGGCTGCGCCTCTGGCACTTCAACAACATTGTCGCAGCCCCGACCCGCGGTCACGAGCGGGGGCTCCTGTCGTTTCCGTGCCTTCGGATTGGGTCATAGTGTCTGGCGTTAGTGCTGCATCAGCGTTAACGTTGCCGCACTAAATTAGCTTTGTTGATTCCAGTTTTTCGATGATCCAGTCGTTGGCTTTGATGACCGGGCGGCGGAAGACGACGCCCAGTGCCAGTGACGGAATCAGATAGCTCGCCAGAATGCCTAGCTCAATCCAGTACTCCATGTGGTACGCACCGGCCATGGCGGCATGCATGGCGTTGATGCCGTGGGTGAACGGCAGGAACGGATAGATCGCCTGGAACACGGGGCCGGTCATCTCGATGGGGAACGTGCCGCCCGAACCGCCGACCTGCATGACCAGCAGCACGACGGCGAGCGCCTTGCCGATATCGCCAAACGAAACCGTAAGCGTGTAGACGATATTGGAGAACACGAGACTCGCGACCCAGCCCGCCAGCACAAACTGCAGCGGGTCGTCGCACTGGATGCCAAAGAACAGGATGTCGCCCGCACACACGAGCGTTGCCTGCAGCAGGGCCAGACCGCCAAAGAACAGGTAGCGGCCCAGGTAGATCTCGTGCAGGCGCACGGGGATGAGCTCGTTGATAAGCTCATCGTCAACCGAGACCTTCATCATGGCCGCCAGCACAATCGAGCCCACCCAGAGCGACAGAATCGTGTAGAACGGTGCCATGGCCGAACCGTAGTTGCGGATCGGATAGACCGGCTTGCGATCGAGCGCGACGGGGCCGGAAAGCGACACGGCCAGACCCTCGGGATCATTGCCGATCATCGTCTTGATCGTAGCGAGGTCATCCGACATCAAGGCGCCGTCGAGCTCGTCCTTAAACGCACTGATCTTGTCCGACGCCTCGCCCAGCTGATCAGAAGCCTTGTTGACCAGCTTTGCAGCCTTGGAGAGGCCCTTTGCCAGCGAACCGGATGCGTCGGTCAGGCCAGCAACAGCACTATCCAGATCGTTCGAAATACCGTTCAGCGAATCCAAAACGCCCGAGATGGTCTTCTTGAGCTCCTTTGCCTTGGCCGAAAACGTAGAGTCGTAGTCAGTCTTGGCGCCCGAGATACCAGCCTTGGCATCCGCGATTGCCTGATCGACCTCGGCACGCGACTTATTAACCTCTGCCATGCTGTCAGAGAGAGACTTCGCGGTGGCCGTCAAGTCCTTGGCGTTGTTGCGATACTCCACAGCAATCCTGCTCAGCGATGTTGCCACAGACTTGAGGCTGTCCTGGAGTTTTTCGTCAGTCACCTGATCGGCAAAGCTGCGGAGCTGGTCGGCCGTGGCGTCGATATCGTCGGCACGCGTGTTGAGCGCCGCCGCGGCATCGTTGAGCTGGGACACTGTAAGGTCGACATGTTGATTCGCGGCATCAAATGCCTTCGCAAGCTCGGCGGACACGTTGTCAAACGAGCCCGCGCTTCCGTCAATCGCGGCATTGATGGCGTCGTTGGCGTCCTTCAGCGCTTCCTTGGAATCGCTAATACCGCTCTTGACATGCTCCATCAGCTGCTTCGTTGACTCATCGACCGTGCCCGTCTGCTTGAGCATGCCGCTCGCCGACGTCAGCGAATCGGACGTGGAGCTCAAAATGCCCGCCAGCGACGAAGCATTTGCCCGAACGTCTCGCAGGTCCTCAATCGAATCGCCGAGCGTCGAGGACAGGTTGGCGATAAAGTTACCCACCTGGTCGGTGCTCATGTAATCGAGCAGGCTGGACACCGTCTTAAGACCGATCGTCGTAATGGTCTCGGTAAAAGTTTTGTTAACCTGGCTCTGGACGGCGCTCGAACCCTTCTCGGTCACGATCTGCGCAATGGCGTTGGCCTTCTGATTCTCGTAGAACTCGATATCGGCATGCTTCACGTCGGTCGAGAAAAGCGTCATCATGTCAGCGCTAAACGTTTTGGGGATAACGACGGCAGCATAGTACGCGCCCGACTTAACGCCCTCGATAGCCTTTTCGCGATTGTTGAGCACAACCCAATCGAAGCTCTCGTTGCCGCGTAGGGTGGCGGTCACGTTTTCGCCCACGTTAACCTCGACGGGGATCAAATCGCTCTCGTAACCCTCATCGGTGTTGACCACGGCGATCTTAAGATTGCCGGTGTTGCCGTACGGATCCCAGCTGCCGGCGATGTTAAACCACGCGTACAGACACGGTACGATAATGAGGCCCATCACGACAACCAAGCCGATCACGGAGCGAGACACGTTTTGGACATCGCGCTTAAACAGATGCAGGATGTTCTTCATTTATGCCTCACCTCCTTTGGAGTGCTTGCCAAGCGCGGTGGTATCTCCATCATTTGTGGCTGTGCTGTCGCTGCCCTGAGATTTATGGTGCGAGCCGATATGCGGCAAGCGGCCCGTGGACTGATCGCCGCCCTTGGCACCACGCTCGCTGGCGTTGAGGCCAAACATGTGGCGGGCGGCAGGAATGGCGGCCGTGTGTTCGCGCATCTCGCGACGCAGGTCCTCATCCGAAAGCGCCGAGATGCGCATCTGGGTATTGAGGCTCGCTCGGATATATTCGATATTGATCAGCCAGCCGCAGATGGCAATAACCGAGATGATCCAAATGACAAGCAGGATGATCTTGCCGTTATTGTCGATATCGAGAACCGTCGACAGGACAAAGAGCAGGACCTGAACGCCCACCACGGCGGCAAAACCGCCCTTGATGTAGTACGGGTAGCGATGTTCAAAGGCGACCGCATGATCGAGCAGTTCGCGACGGTACGAATCGGAATCGAGCATGACGCGCATGGCCGTGCGCAGCGAGTAGCGCTGGCGCGGCAGGTCGTTGGACTCGCAAATCATCATACCGGTCGTGGAGAGCTGTTTATCAAAGAGCAGGTTAAGGTTGAGCAGCAGCGGACGCAGCTGCAGGCCGATAAAGAGCGCCACGATCAAGAACACGCCCAGAATGCACAGGTTAAACAGGTAGTTAAACGAGTACATGCCGCCGACCGTCTCGCGCAGCAGATTGATGCCGTAGGTAAAGGGCAGCAGTGGGTGCAGCCACTGGAAGAAGCCAGGCATCATCTCGATGGGGTACATGCCCGATGAACCCGGAATCTGCACGATAACCAGAATGACGCCGATTGCCTTGCCGATGTGCTTAAACGTAGTGGACAGCGCGTAAATGATGTTGACGTACGTAAACGAGATGGCGATGCCGCCCAGCACGAACAGCAGCGGGTTGACGCACTGTACGCCAATGACCAGATCACCCACCGTAACGATGATGGCCTGCAACGCGCCCAGGATCACCATGAGCAACCAGCGGCCAAAGTAGCCTTGGCGCGCCGTAAAGCTGCCAACACCTTCACGGTCGACCTCGAGCTTGTAGATGGCGATGAGCACATAGCCGCCCACCCAAAGCGCCAGGTTGGTATAGAACGGGGCAATGCCCGAGCCGAAGCTCTTAACCGGATAGATCGACTTGGACGCGAGCTCAACCGGAGATGCCATGAAGTCTGCGACGTCATTGACGTCGACGCCCATCAGATCGGCCAGCTCGCCCATGGACTCGGAGGTCTGTAGCGCCGCGATGTCGTTGGCGGCGGTTGCGAGCTTGTCCTGGACCTTGGCAAGCGAGGAATCGGTCTGGGACAGCGTGGTCTTGGCCTGGCCGAGCGTAGCGCTAAGCTGCGCCAACGTGCCGCGCGCATTTGCAAGTGTAGGTGTCATACCCGAGACGATACCGGTCAGGTCGCCCGAAACGGCAGCAAAAGAGTCGAGCGCGCTCGAGGCCTTCGGCAGCGCGTTTTGGCCCAAGTCCGTCTGGGCTTGGCCAAGGTTGGTCGCACCGGCATGAATTGCGTTATTGATAGCGTCACTGGCACCCGAAACAGCCGCTGCGTCATTCGCCATGGCGCTCGACTGCGCGGACAGACCGTCCTTGATGCTCTGAAGCTTTTCATTCTGCTCTCGAAGCAAATCGATGGTCGATACAATGCGCGCGTCAATTTCCTCGGAACCTGTCGACGTGTCATTGGCGAGAATCTCCAAGTGCCCGATAACGGCCTTATTGTGGTCGATCGTCGCTTGAAGAGACTCGAGCGAGTTGTCGATACGGGTGGTCGTAGATGTGACCGCGCCCGTCAGCTTGCCGATGGCAGCGTTCGCAGAGGCCGACGTCTTGGTGAGCGCAAGGCTGCCTTCCGAGAGCGCCTTGGAGAGCGAGGTGATGGAGTTGCCCGCCGTGGTGCGAGCTTCGCTCAGCAGGTCGTTGCCCTGGGAGATCGCCTGCGTCAGCGACGGTGCCTGGCCTTGCAAGCCGGCAAGTGCCGCATCAGCCGAGGCGATAGCGCCACTCGTCTTATCGATGGCGGCATTCATATCGCCAATCGAATCGCGCACCTCGCCCAAGGTGTCGGACGCCTCGGACACCGAACTTGCCAGCGAGTCCTGAGTCTGGGTTGCCTTGTCCTTTAAATCGACACCGGCATCCTTGGCGATACCGGCAACAGTCTTGCCTACCGTAGAGACAAATTCCGAGTTGATCTGCTCCTCGATGGTGTTTGCACCGGTATCGGTAACCTTGGGCGCAATGGCGCTCTTCTTCTCATTGACGTAGTACGTGAGCTTGGGCTGATGGTAGTTGCCGTCGAGCATCGAAACCAGGTTATCCGAGAAGTTCTTGGGAATCACGATAGCGGCATAGTACTCGCCGCTCTCGACGCCCTCCTTGGCATCGGCCGTCGAGTCGACGAACGTCCAGCCCAACTGATGATTCTCCTTGAGCTGGTCGACCACTTTGTCGCCAGCGTTGAGCTCACCCACCAAGTCGTTTTGGGTGCCTCGATCGTTGTTGGCGATAGCAATCTTGATGCCTTGGGTGTTTCCATACGGATCCCAGTTTGCCACGATGTTATACCAGGCATACAGCGAGGGAATAACGCACACGCCTAGGGTAACCACCAGGGCGACGGGGTTCACAAGCAGTCGCTTAATGTCGCGCTTAAATATCGCAAAGGACACCTTTGCATTGGATAGTTTGCTGCCGAGACTCACGCTTGGACCATCCATCCTGTCGTTAAATCGAATCGTACTATCGACAACCATTGTAGTAGGCGCTTTAACGTCTCAAAGCACAATGGTGTTGAGTTTTGCGGGTAGCAATATACTACGAAGATGAGTTAACGTACAGATGTACAGTATCCTAAATTTCAGCAGGTCACAAAACCACAACCCGCACAAATTAGCAATTCAAATAGTCATCGGGGACGTTCTTAAACGACTAGTCAAACAAGAACGTCCCCAATGACTATTTTTCCTCCGTCCCCAAGGGATCGTTATTGGACCGCCGATGTTTTGGTAATGCCAGCGAGCGGGCACCAGAGCGAACAAATTGGCATGAAAAGAGGACGGCATAGACCCTGTCTCTTATACACAT
>CABSMK010000090.1 GCA_902478825.1 uncultured Collinsella sp. | reverse complement strand
GCCGCGCGGCAAGGAGATATATTGCCAGACCGGAGGGGCGCCGTGGGCGGGAATCGCGCACTCCATATTTTGTTCACAAATGAATAGGTCCCTCAGTCGCATCACTGAGGTTAAAACTGAAGCATTGGCTTCTGATATTGGCGATGACCAGCTGTTTTATGTGTATTGAGACATCGGTCATCTCTGGAGCGCTACTTTACTCCAAAGGCATCAGTTATTTGTTTCCCATCGGTAAAAGGCGGGTTTTGTTCGCCAAGCGTTCTTATATATAGCTAGATACGGGTTCGAACCCGTGCACCGGCAACAAAAAAGCGACCAACCGGAGTTGACCGTCTCAACAATCTTTGGGTGGGCCGTCAGGGGTTCAGCCTGCTTCGCAGGCGGCCGCTGCGGCGCTTTCGCGCCTTGCGCGCTGCGCTGGCAAACGCTCACGCGTTTACTCAGCTCCGCGCCCCGACGGGTTCGAACCCATGAAAGGGCGACAAAAAAGACGGCCAACCGAAGTTGACCGTCTCAACAATCTTTGGGTGGGCCGTCAGGGGTTCGAACCCTGGACCTTGGGATTAAAAGTCCCCTGCTCTGCCAGCTGAGCTAACGGCCCGCGGGTGGCATTGTACCACGGTCTGGGACTATTCCCAACTCCATTGGCCGTTCTGGAAAATCACAACTTCACGTCCATCAGGCGTAATGCCCACAATATCGATGTCGTCCGTGCCGATCATAAAATCGACGTGCGTGCTCGAGACGTTAACGCCATGCTCCAGAAGCTCCTCCTTGGACATGTCATACCCACCCTCGATGCATTCGGGGAAACCGACACCTAGCGCGAGATGGCAGCTAGCGTTCTCGTCATAGAGCGTATCGTAGAACAGAACACCACTTTCGCGGATCGGCGTGTTCTTGGAAATGAGCGCGACCTCTCCCAGGTGAGCAGCGCCCTCGTCAGTATCGATGATACTTGCGAGCGTTGCCTTGCCCACGCGGGCGTCGTAGTCCACCACGCGGCCGCCCTCGAACTTAATCCAAAAATCTTCGACCTTATTGCCGTGATGGATGAGCGGCATGGCCGAGTACACGATACCGTCGGCACGCATGCGATCGGGCGAGGTGAAGACTTCCTCGGTGGGAATGTTGGGGAAGAAGGGGTGCCCATCGGGCGTCTTGCCCTTGCCGCCGGCCCACTCGTGACCTTTCGTCATGCCAATCGTCAGATCGGTTCCATTTGCCGCGGTGTAATGCAGGTAGTCGAAACGATTGTCGTTCAGGAAACGCAGGTTCTTTTCGAATGCGGCGTCATGGAGTTCCCAGTCGCTCTCTGGGTCCTGGCCATCGGCGCGCGCGGTGTGCAGAATCGCATTCCACAGCTTATAGATTGCAACCTCATCGGCGTCTCCTGGGAACACCTCGTGCGCCCAAGCCACGACCGGAGCGCCGGCGATGCACCACGGATTGATGTTGTAATCCAGTCCACGGCGGAAAACTTTGCACTGCGTGTTCCTTGCCTTAGAAGCTGCAGCGGGCTTAGCGGGATCGATGCCCTTAAGGGCCGCAGGATCCGCACCCTCGATAAAGACAAAGCAGGCACCATCCTGGGCCAAGGAATCCAGCTGCATGCGCTTCCACTCGGGCGTCTGCTCAAAATAGCTTTTCTCGACATGCTCGTACGTGAGCCTCGTCACGACATCATCGGCCCAAATGACCGTCACGTGGCCGGCGCCGGCAGCATAGGCCTCCGCGACCACCACGCGCGCAAACGGCGCGCACTCGACCGGAGACTGAACGACGACCTCCTGGCCGGGCTTGACGTTTACGCCCTTGCGGACGACCAGGCGCGCGTAGTTTTTAATCTTGGGCTCCAGGGCCTTCATGCCCTCCAGAGCCTCTTCGACCGTCAGGGCAGCTCGAATCATGTGCCACTCCATCTATCTATAGAACAGTAAAAAGGCGCGCCGCAAAAACGACGCGCCTTATATCTTAGCGATAAGTATGTATGCAAACGCTACTTCTTCTTGGAGTCCTTCTTGTCCTCCTCGGCAGCCGCGCGCTCAATAAGAGCGTTGAGCTTGTTCTCGGACATGCCCTCGGCCTGCGCGCGGTACATGTTGCGCAAGGGACGAATACGAGCGAAGTCATAGATAAAGTCGCCCAAAATGATGACGTAGGACAAAACAATGCCGACCATCTGGACAGGGCTGGACACCATGCCAGCGGGAGCGAAGTACAGCGAGGCCCAAATTGCCACGACGAGCACCATGCCAATGGCAAGCACAATCCACCAGATGCGACGGCGCTTGGTGTAGTCCTCGTCCTGCTTGAGGAGGATATTCGACACCGTATAGATGCGGTCCTCCTTGGCGCGCTGCTTAGCCTTGCGGGCGCGCTTCTCCTCTTTAGAGAGGCCCTCGAGGTTCTCGCCCTTCTCGAGCTCTTTGCGGCGTGCCTTAGACGAAGCCGGCACGACGCGAACGGAGCTCGCTGCTTGGCGGGCGGGCTTAGCAGATGCGGCAGACTTGCGCGCAACCCCGGTAACTTCGTGGGATTGCGTGCGCTTGTTCGTGGCGCTACGGGTACTCACTTATGCGTTCTCCTTCATGCTTGTGAACTGGGAGCCCGTGATGATCTGGAAGGCCTCGCGATAGCGCTCGGACGTGCCATCGATGACCTCGGCGGGCAGGTGCGGGGTCTCCCCCGTCATATCCCAGTTGGCCTTGAGCCAATTGCGGACGAATTGCTTGTCGTAGCTAGGCTGGATCTTGCCCTCCTCGTAGCTGGCAGCAGGCCAGAAACGGCTGGAGTCGGGCGTGAGACACTCGTCGATCAGCGTGACCTTGCCATCGATGACACCAAACTCGAACTTGGTGTCGGCAATGATGATGCCACGGGTCGCGGCGTACTCGGCGGCAGCCTTGTAGATCTTGAGGGAAAGGTCACGAATCTGCGTGGCGATGTCCTCGCCCACGATCTCGCAGCAACGCTCGAACGAGATGTTCTCGTCGTGGTCACCGATCTCGGCCTTCGTGGACGGCGTGAACAGCGGCTCAGGAAGCTTGGAAGCCTCGGTCAGGCCCTCAGGCAGCTGGATGCCGCAGACGGTGCCGTTCTCGTCGTAGGTCTTCTTGCCCGAACCGGTCAGATAGCCGCGGACGATGCACTCGATAGGAATCGTCTGGGCCTTCTTAACCAGCATGGCGCGGCCAGCGAGGTAGTCACGATACTCAGCAAACTCCTCGGGGAAATCCGCCGGGTCGATGGAAACGAGATGGTTGGGGACGATGTCGGCAAACTTATCGAACCAGAATGCCGAGATGCGATTGAGTACCTCTCCCTTAAACGGAATCTCGTCGGGAAGAATGAAGTCGAACGCAGAAATGCGGTCGGTGGCGACCATCAGCAGGTTTTCACCGGCATCGTAAATATCACGAACCTTGCCACGGGAATCCGGACGACGCTCCATCGTTGTCACGTGAGTCACTCCTTACCTAAATACGACAGAAATGCGGGTTCTTTCCCGCATGTTTTCGCAAACTCGGAGCGGCAGGGACGCGGCCCCTCCTTCACCGAATAGCGAAAAGCTAGTGCTCCATTGTAGTAGATGCCGCGTCTGCCGTGTGCTCGCGGGGCAGATGAATTGTAAAAGTCGTACCCTTTCCAAGCTCCGACTCCACGGATATGTAGCCATGGTGACGCTCGACGATCTGCTTGGTCACGGCGAGGCCAACGCCCAGGCCGCCAGCTTCGCGGGCGCGGCTGGCATCGGCGCGCCAAAACCGCCCGAAGATGCGCGACAAATCGTCCTTGGCAATACCGATGCCGGTATCAGAAACGGCAATGCTGACGTGCTTGCGGTCACTGAGCACCGACACCACGACCCAACCGCCCTCGGGGGTGTAGCGCATGGCGTTGCTCATGAGGTTGATAACACATTGCGTGATCATGTCGGGATCGGCCTCGACGACATCGTCGTGACCCTGGGTCTCGTCCGCAAAACGCAGGCGCAGATCGCGGTCGACAAACAGGCGCTCCTGGGCATTAACGATGGAACGCACGAAAGGAACCATGTCCACCGGCTCAAGGTTGAGCGGAGCCGTGCTGTTTTCCATGCGCGACAGGTCGAGCATCTGCTGCACCAGACGAGCCAGGCGACGCGTCTCGGAAGCAACGGTCTCCAAATGCTCATCGTCGGTGGGATACACGCCATCCTGCATGGCCTCGACCGTTGCGAGCATGGCCATAAGCGGCGTGCGAAGCTCGTGTGCAACGTCTGAGGTCAGGCGCTTCTCGTGTTTCATATCCTTCTCGAGCGAAGTGGCCATCTCATCGAAGGTCTCACCCAGCTGATCGATCTCGTCATCACCGCGCAGTCCCGTGCGAGCCGACAGGTCGCCGTCACGGATTTGCTTTGCGGTACTGGTGATGCGATGAATCGGCTTGGTGAGCATGCGCGACACGAGCGATCCGATAACGACCGAAATGCAGATTGCAACAACCGCGGCGAGGGCCATGGCGTTAAAGGTCTTCTCCCTAAACGCAGAGTCCGCCTTGGTGAGCAGAGCGTCGGAGCCGATGGCCCACAGCTTTACCTGTCCGACATGCTCGCCGGAAGACGTTACAATCTCGACGTTAGCAACGCTATCGGAGTCGGTTGGAGCAGACGAGACCGGGCTATGCGATGCCCTCTTGCCGCTCGTGTCGTCGGTCGTAGCCTGGTTTTCGCGTACATCGGCGGTGGCGCTTGCCGAGGGCCAGGAATCGTCATAAACGATCACGCCCTTTTTATTGACGACCTGCATACCCAGATCGTCGGAAACCAAACTCGACGTTGCGACCGTGCGCAGTTCTCCCGCGGTCCAAGAGCCGTTTTCCTCATATGAGGTTGCCAACTTCTCGGCAGCGGAATTTGCGATTTCGACGATATTGGAGCGTGTGTAATCCGAAAAGACCGTGCCCCACACAACAGAGACAACGCCCACCAGCACCAATACCGTCATGAGCGATGTCAGAGCAAAAGCAAGTGCCATGCGCGAGGGATAGCTCATCGTTGGCCGTGAATCGGAACGAGGCGTGTTCCAACTAGCCTTGGAACCCGCCTCGCTCTCCTGCTTGTGCTTTTGTCCGATTTCAAAGCGCGCAGGTGTCATATGTGATTTCCCTATTTCTCGTCCGACTTATCGGTCTTGGCCGGAGCCTCGAAGCGATAGCCGACACCATGGACGGTGTAGAGCCACTTGGGCTTCTTGGGATCATCGCCCAGCTTGGCGCGAAGATTCTTCACGTGGCTATCGATGGTGCGCTCATAGCCCTCAAAGTCATACCCGAGCACTTTCTCGACCAGCTCCATGCGGTTATACACACGGCCGGGATGGCGGGCAAGCGTGGTGAGCAGCTTGAACTCGGAAGCCGTCAGATCGACTTCCTTGCCCTCGACCAAGATCTTGTGGCCCGAGATATCGATGACCAGATCGCCGAAGTCGAGCACCTCGACGGCGGGCTCGTCGGCCTGATGGGCACGGCGGAACAGAGCACGAACGCGGGCGACGAGCTCGCGCGGCGAGAACGGCTTAATCAGATAGTCATCGGCGCCGAGCTCAAGACCGATAATACGGTCCTCGATCTCGCCCTTAGCCGTCAGCATGATGATGGGGACATCCGAGGTATCGCGAATGGTGCGGCAAACGCGCTCGCCGGGAATCTTGGGGAGCATAAGGTCGAGCACGACCAGGTCGAACTGATGCTTCTCGAACTCCTCGATCGCGGACTGACCGTCGCCGACGCCCACAACCCAGTAGCCTTCGCGCTCGAGATAGGCAGCGACGGCGTCACGGATTGCCTTCTCATCCTCGACCAGCAGAATCTTTTTTGCATCTGAAGCCATAACACGGCCCCCCTGTCTCAATTAGCTAAGAACAAGCCCATTTTAACGCACCTGAGCCCGCCGGATGCCGCTATGACGCGGCAGCTCGGCGGGCGGTACTCACAATTACAACGCGTTTATTCCCCTGTTGGCGCCCTTTTAACCCCTCTAAGCTTAAAGAGAGAATAGGCGTGCAGTGACCGTCTCTGGTATACCCTGGCTGTTGCGCACCGTGGCGTACGTAAGGAATGAGTCCGACTTTCCCGCCGTAGCTGGATAATCGCCATACTCCAAAGCGCGGTCGGGCGACAGCAGCGAGCCATAGGTCTTGGCAGAGGTGTCGATCAGGAAATGCGACGCCTGTACCTTAACAAGGTATTTATTCTTCTTGCCAGCCGCACATGCAAGCGGCTCGCGGGACAGGAAGAGATACGGCCCTCCCTCATTACCGATATACGTGCCCATGTTGCCCAGGCTGCCCACGCCACTATAGGTCGCCTCGATAGAAAACACGAAGGTATCGCCCATATATACGGCCTCGAAAGGCGAGACTGACGAGGGAAGGACTAGCTGGGCACGCTTGGTGTTGTTGCCGTCGGTCAGATCGATTGCCGTTATGCCGTAGTAGACGCCCTCGTCGTTGCGGACACGCGGCGAGATGGTCAAAATGCCGTCGCTCGCGCGCGGGGCCGATGCAAAGCGACCCGTCGATTTCCAAATTGTCTCGGCCTTGGATTCATCAAGCGAGCGACGATAGCAAAACGAATCGCTACTCGTTTTATTGCCACCTGCCGAGGGCATTTTATACCAGATGACTGATGACCCGAACGCCGTAAACAGCGGCGGATCATAGTCCTTGCCACCTCGATCGAGCTCAACCACGTCGCCAGAGAGCGAAGCGCCCGACAGATTTTGACCGTAGAGCTTCCACGATGAATTGGCAAAGTTCATCTCAACCCACGCGAATACGCTGTCGCCGGCACGGACATCGTAGAATGCATATCCCGTGCCCTCGATAGGATCCTCGATTAATGTGGTAAGCGAGCCATCGCCCAGGTTGAGTACACCGAGTGTGTTGGCGTGCAGTGCCGATGCGGGCGCCATCATCGCCGCGGCGTAATCGCCGTCGCAGTAGTACAGCAGCGTACCCAGAGGCAGCGTCCATGACGCCGCCGGCTCAAGATCGATGTCGACTGCCTCGTACTCATCCGTAATCGAGATGATTTTGGAATCATCCTTGATAACCTGC
>CABSMK010000089.1 GCA_902478825.1 uncultured Collinsella sp. | reverse complement strand
TGCCATGCGGACTCCGTTCCGGACCTCAACGGTCCAACTTTTTGTCCGCAGTCCCACGCACAAAACGGGATGAGCTTTCCCATGGTGATCCAAGACCAGAAGCATGTCCGATAGCGCGGCCAGGTCAAGAACAACAAGGCAAGCGTCACGCCAATTTGGACGAGCGTCTGCTGCAGTTTGAGGCTGCTGGCCCATATGGTAGAGTTAACCACCCATGAATTTCAGCACACTGCGTGCTACCTGTTCTTTTGTCATTTAGGGGAGTGAACTTGTGAATACTTCTGTCGCCAAGAAGGCCGGCCAGGCGGTGCGCCTGCTCATGATGGTGCTCACGGCAGTTCTCATCTTCTTCTTCATCAATGTTATGCTGCTCGTCTCCGATATCCAGGGCACGGCGCGTGTGGTCAACTACGCCGGTCTGGTGCGCGGTACCACGCAGCGAATCGTTAAGCTCGAGGATGCGGGCCAGCCTCAAGATGACCTGCTCAAAGCCGTGGATTCATACATCAACGGTTTGCGTTACGGAAGTGACGACCTCAACCTCGTCCGTCTCGACGACGATGAGTATCAGGCAAAAATGACCGAGCTTGCAAATTATTTTGATGAGCTTTGCACCGAGATCATCCGCGTGCGCGAAGTCGGCTATGAGAACACCGACATCATCTCCATGAGCGAGGAGTTCTTTGGCATTTGCGACGATGCTACGCGACTCGCAGAGGACTACTCTCAGGAGAAGGCGTCGGCGCTCAACTATCTCGAGGGCTTGGTGATCATCGACATCGTGGGCTTGGTGGCGACCTTTGCGGTCGAACTCGTTCGCGCGGTGCGCACCGCCGCGCTCAATCGCGAACTGCAGAGCAAAGTCTATCTCGACGAAGCCACGGGGCTGCCCAACAAGAACAAGTGCGAGGAGATCTTGGGGCAGGAGCAGCCTGTCTCCGCGGAGGAGCCCGTTGCGGTGTGCGTCTTCGACCTTAACAATCTGCATATGGTCAATAACAACTTCGGCCATGAGAAGGGCGATGAATACATTCGCTCTTTTGCCCAACAACTGGGAAGTGTGGCGTCGGAGACGTGCTTTGTGGGTCGCGACGGCGGCGATGAGTTTATCGCGGTGCTGCGGGATGCCGACCGAGCCGCTGTGGAATCTTGTCTCGCTCGGATTCGCGCGAACGTGAACGAGTATTCCGAAGTCCACCCCGATATGCCCATCAGCTACGCGGTGGGCTATGCGCTTTCCAGCGATTTTGACGAGCCGCCTACCATGCGCGAACTCTTTTCCCAGGCCGACAAGAACATGTACGTCGATAAGAACCGCGTAAAGACAGCCGAGGCAGCCGGGCCGCAACGCGAGGACCGCTAAACCCGTAGCAAAGGGTAGCTAATTTGGGACGGGACTCTTTTGGCTACTTGAGGAGTTGGGCCATGGCGTTGACGAATTTTTGTACTTGGAGGGTGGGCTCGAGCGGATAGTGCAAAAAGACCGGCACCTCTCGCCCGCACAGGAACGGCACGCCCACAAAGGCCGGGTGCACCCCCGACCATGCGCCGCAGGTGAGCACCGCGTCGCCCTTTTCCTCTGCCTCGTTAAAGAGCGCAAAGTCAAAGCTGTCCACGTCGATCACGTCTACGCCGCCGTCGGCCAACAGATCGATACGCAGGCTGTCCATAGCGTCGTTGCCGTGGCGGAGCACGCGCAGACGCATACCCTCCAAGTCGGCGACCGTAATGCGATTCTTGCGCGCCAGCGGGCTCGTGCGCGGCAGGTCGATATAAAACGGCACGTTGACAATGCGGAGCTTTTGGCAGGCGTCACCCCAGCGCGGGGTCGAAAAACTCGACTGCACCACATCGACCTCACGACCGAGGCTGCGCATGACGGTCTCGCGCTCGTCATAGAGGTCGCTTACCGGCACGATCTCAAATCGCAGCGACGGTTCCAGCTCGTGTACGCCCGACCACATCGACAGCGTTTGGCGCCCCGGGCACATCATCGACACACCCAGACGCACGGCACCGCCATCGCCCGCCGCGCGTCGGGCGCGGCGCAGCGCGTCCTCGGACTGCCGCATGATCGAGCGTGCGTCGTCCACCAGCAGAGCGCCCGCCGGCGTCACCTTGACGCCCGAGTGCGAGCGCTCGAACAGCGTGATGCCAAACTCGGCCTCGAAGCCCGACACCTGCTTGACGAGCGCCGGAGTCGACACACGCAATTTTGCCGCCGCACGCGAGAAGCTTCCCAGCTCCGCGGCGGCCGATATGGCCTCGAGTCGTCGATCGTACACGTCAATCTCCCGTTTTCGCGCCCGTGACCGCATGGGGCCACAGGGGGTTGTTTTCGCAGGTCACGCGCTCAATTGAGAATAAACTGCATCGCACAGTGTAAACCTACGGTTAACGCTATTCTAACAAATATGCAATTCACCTGCGCAAATGCAAAGCATACGATAACCAGCGAAAACCACGTGGGTCGATTAATGGGAGCGGCCCACCGGGAGGCACAAGAAGGGAAGTTCCTATGAGCAATTGGCTTAAGCTCGAGGGCGATGTCTGCGCCGTGACTGGCGCGCTCGGCGGTATGGGCGCCGAGATCTGCCGCGAGTTCGCCCGCAATGGCGCCAACGTCGTCATGCTCGACCTGGACGAGGAGAAGGTCAAGGCCGCTGCCGCCGACCTCGCTGCCGAATTCGGCATCC
This sequence comes from uncultured Collinsella sp., assembly GCA_902478825.1. Classification (GTDB taxonomy): domain Bacteria; phylum Actinomycetota; class Coriobacteriia; order Coriobacteriales; family Coriobacteriaceae; genus Collinsella. Next base: position 4,405 of record CABSMK010000089.1, on the reverse strand, counting down.
ACGCCGAGGGCTACAAGATGAACGCCACCGACGAGGCCGAGGTTCAGGCTGCCGTCGACGCAACCATCGCCAACTTCGGCCGCGTCGACGTCCTCGTCAACACCGCCGGTATCCTGCGCTTCGCCGCCATGGAGGACCTGCCGCTGAGCGACTGGGAGCAGGTGCTCAACGTCAACCTCACCGGTTACTTCATCACCTCGCAGCGCTTTGGTCGCGAGATGATCAAGGCCGGCCAGGGTCGCCTGGTGCACATCTCGACCGTCGCCAGCCACTCCCCAGAGACGTTCTCGGGCGTGTACAGCTCCACCAAGGCCGGCGTCAACATGATGTCCAAGATGCTCGCCGCCGAGTGGGGCCCCTACGGCGTGCGCTCCAACTGCGTCGAGCCCTGCTTCGTTAAGACCCCGATGTCGGCCAACTTCTACGCCGACCCCGAGGTCGAAAAGAGCCGCAGCCGTCTGATCGCCACGCGCCGCATCGGCGAGGTCAGCGATATCGCCAACGCCGTCATGTTCCTGGCGTCCAAGCGCTCGGACTTTACCACCGGCGACGCCATCAAGGTCGACGGCGGCTTCTCCAACATGATGGGCGACCTCACCGCCAAGCCCGGCGGCCGTCGCGCCTATGCCGACAACTACCTTAAGAACAAGGGTGTCGAGCTCTGGTCCGACGAGTCCGGCGTCGCCAAGCCGACTGACCAGTAAACCAACCTAACAGGGAGGCCCCGCGGACACGCCCGCTCCTCCCCCGTATCGATGAGAAAGAGTCCAATGGCTTCCACCAACTCCAACAAGGGTCGCGCCGTCGTGCTTTCCGCCGCGTGCGTCACCATGTTCTTCATCAGCTCCATCGCGCTGTATTCCGTCGTGAGCAAGAATCTGCTCGCCGTCTATCCCGAGTGGTCCAGCGCCCTTACCTGGGCCTTCCCGGTCTTTCAGACCATCATGGCCGTGACGGGCATCTTCGCCGGCCGCATCTCCGACAAGATCGGCCCGCGCAACGTTGTGATCGCCGCCGCCGCGTGCTACGGCGTGGGCTGGTTCATGTCCGGCACCGTCACCGAGCCGTGGCAGTTCTACCTGTGGTTCTCGCTTGTCGCCGCCATCGGCAACGGCCTGGGCTACAACCCGGCGCTCACCACCGGCCAAAAGTGGTTCATCGACAAGAAGGGCCTCGCCTCAGGCATCACCCTGGCCGCTTCGACCGCCGGCCCCGCCGTGCTGTCCCCGGTGCTCGCCTCGCTGCTCATCCCGAGCCTGGGCATCTTTGGAGCCCTTAAGGCGCTCGGCGTCATCTTCTTTGTGACGATTGCCGCCTCCGCCCTGTTCCTGAAGGCCCCCGAGGCCGGTTGGCTGCCCGAGGGCTTCGAGGCCCCCAAGGGCGGCGCGCATGCCGGCACCTTCGGCGACCTCACCCCGGGCGAGATGGTCAAGACCCCGCGCTTCTGGGTCCTCATCGTCACCTTCGCCTTTGCCGCCACCGCAGGCACCCTGCTCGTGGGCAAGGTTGCCTCCATCGCCGCCGTCCAGCTCTTCGCCGACCCCACGAGCGCCGCGGCCGTCGCCCTCGGCGGTGTGGTGGTCTCCGTCAACACCTGCGCCAACCTGGTTGGCCGCCTGTCCTTTGGCCAGATCATCGACAAGCTCGGCGCCTATAAGTCGCTGCTCATCAGCCTTGTCGTCACCATCGTCGCGCTCGTCATCATGTCGATGAGCTTTACGCAGAGCATGTTCTTTGTGGCGCTCGCCCTGCTCGGCTTTAGCTTTGGCGCCCTGCTCGTCATCTACCCGCCGCTCACCGGTGGCGCCTTTGGCACCAGCAATATCGGCGTCAACTACGGCATCATGTTTTTGGGCTACGCCGCTTCCACCTGGATCAGCCAGCCCATCACCGCCGTGCTGTACCACGCCGAGGCCGGCAGCGCCGCCTACCAGCAGTCCTTCTACGGCGCCATCGTGATCGCCGCCATCGCCGTCGTGCTCACCGTCTACATGATGGTCTCCGACAGCAAGAAGAAGTCCGCCTAGTTCTACCGATGCGACAAAGGGACTGTCCCTTTGTCGCATTCCACCGGTCACCAGTATTAAGGAGTCGAAATGTCTGAGCTCAACCCCGTCCGCATTGCCGTTATCGGCGCCGGCGCCATGGGCCGCAACCACATCCGCTTTGTCACCGAGGAGCCCGAGGCCGAGCTCGTCGCCATCGCCGACGCCTTTGAGGGCGCCCGCGCCACGGCCGAGGCCGCCGGCGTGCCGTTCTTTACCGATCCCGCCCAGATGATGGACGAGGTCAAGCCCGAGGCCGTCATCATCGCCACGCCCAACGACCTGCACCTGGGCGTCGCCCGCGAGGCCGTCAAGCGCAACATCGTGCCGCTGGTCGAAAAGCCGATCTCCAACGACCTGGAGGATGCCCAGGCCTTTGCCGCCGAGGCCGAGACCGCCGGCGTGCCCGTGCTCGTGGGTCAGCACCGTCGCCACAATCCCTTCGTCAACAAGGCCAAGGAGATCATCGAGTCCGGCGAGCTGGGCAAGCTCACCGTGTCGAGCTTCCACTACATGATCTATAAGAATGACGAGTACTTCGATGTCGAGTGGCGCCGCAAGAAGGGTGCCGGCCCGATCCTGGTCAACCTGGTGCACGACGTCGACCTGCTCCGCTACCTGCTGGGCGAGCCCGTTGCCGTCCAGGGTATGCAGTCCAGCGCCGCCCGCGGTTTTGAGACCGAGGACTCCGCCGTGGTCAACGTCCGTTTTGCCGATGGCGCGCTCGCAAGCATGACCATCTCCGACGCCACCGCCAGCCCCTGGAACTGGGAGGCCACCGCTCGCGAGGATCCGCAGTACCGCCCCTTCGACGCCGACGCCTACTTTATCGGTGGCACCAAGGGCGCCCTGTCGCTGCCCCGCCTGCACCAGTTCTCCTACAACGGCGCCTCCAACTGGCACAAGCCGCTGCAGATGGAGATCCCGGCCGTCGACCCGGCACTGCCGCACAAGATGCAGCTCAAGCACTTTGTGAAGGTCGTCCGCCGCGAGGTCGAGCCCGTCGTGACCCCCGCCGATAACGTCAAGACGCTCACGCTGCTTAACGCCATCAAGGAGGCCGCCGAGACCGGCCAGCTCGTCGAGCTGTAATGCCTTAAGAGCGGCCGCGGCAAACTCCCCGCCGAACGCCTTGGCCCGCCGCCAACAAGCCCCCTCTTCTTTGCCCCGCGAGCAGCCTCCTGCCCGCGGGGCATTTTGCTACGTTGCCAATGATTTTTCTGGAGCGGGGGCCATTTGCACCTCGGCCTGATTCGTTCGCCACGAAATGGGCCTATCTACTACGTTTAACCGATCACCCTCAACCATGCCGAATTTCGCGAAATAAAAGCCGCAGGTAGACGGCTTGCGTATTCTCGGAAAACCCAGGTATGGTCAGCCCCTACGGGTAAAACGTAGTAGAAAGGCCGTTTTCGTGGCGCGGCCCCAAAACAGCCTTTTGGGACGGGTGGTATCCTTGGTAGCCCTGTGCTGCAAACGCACCTTAAACGCAAGGAGTCTCATGGATCTTATCGCCCAGCTCGCCCGCGAGCTCAACCTTAAGGCCGCCAACGTCGAGGCGGCCGTCAAGCTCATCGACGAGGGCAACACCATTCCCTTTATCTCGCGCTACCGCAAGGAAGCCACGGGTGGCATGGACGACGTCGCCCTGCGCGCACTCGACGAGCGCCTGTCCTACCTGCGCAATCTTGAGCAGCGCAAAGAGGACGTCATTCTGCTCATCGACGCCCAGGGCAAACTCACGCCCGAGCTCGAGCAGCAGATTCGCGAGGCCACGCAGCTCCAGCGCGTCGAGGACCTCTACAAGCCCTACCGCAAAAAGCGCATGACCCGCGCGCAGAAGGCCCGCGAGGCCGGCCTGGAGCCACTCGCCAACATGATCATCATGCAGGCCTCGGCCAAGGGCAGCGCACTCGACGCCGCCGCGGCATACGTCAACGAGGAGGCCGGCTTCGACACGCCCGAAAAGGCGCTCGCCGGTGCGGCCGACATCGTGGCCGAGACGGTGGCCGAAGACCCTGAGAACGTCGCCGACCTGCGCGCCTTTACGCAAAACACCGCCGATATCGTCGTCGAGGCCACCAACCCCACCGAGAAGACTCCCTACGAGCCGTACTACAGCTATGACGAACCGCTGCGCCGCATCCCTAACCACCGTGTGCTGGCTATCGACCGCGGTGAGCGCGAGGGCAAGCTCCGCGTGCGCGTGAACGTCGACGGCGCCGCCGCCACGGCGCGCCTCGGTAGCCGTTGGCCCCGCCGCCAGGGCGTGTTTGCTCCCGTCTTCGATGCCGCCATCGCCGACGGTTACAAGCCTGTCTCTTATACACATCTCCGAGCCCACGAGACATGCGCAGATC
>CABSMK010000088.1 GCA_902478825.1 uncultured Collinsella sp. | reverse complement strand
CATGTCTCGTGGGCTCGGAGATGTGTATAAGAGACAGGCACCGGCTTCGGTACCCGCAGCGGCCCCAACCCCCGCACCCGCAGCGCCCGCCATCCCTGAGGACTTCCCCGTCGATTTCGCAACCGAGGTCTTCTGCCCCGGCCCGCTTCTGCACCAGTTGTCGACCTATCTCCCCTACGGCGCCGACACGCTCGGCATTGTCGGCGAGTACTACTGGATCGCCCGCGAGCGCGGTACCATCGAGGCCGCGCGAAACCGCGCAAACTTCCCCCTGTGCTACACGCAGGCCGGCGAGCGCCGCGAGGTTACCGTGCGCATCCGCCGCAACACCACCGGCGGTCTCGGAGCCGCCTGGGCCATCGACAAGGTCGAAGCCCCGGTCGAGTAAAAAACGGCCTCGGATAGCCAATTTGACCATCCGAGGCCGTTTGAATTCAGGCCTTTTAGTTGTCATCGGTGCATATAGACACCAGAGAAGCAAGCTCATCCTCAAGTTGCGGAGCAAAGTATCTAAAAGAAACCTGCACTCCAGTCGGTATCGACTCAATCATATTCGCAGCATTATCTGAAACTCGGTACGATGCAGTTTCACCTGTCTTCAAATCCTCTATTGAGCAGACAGCGTCTTCAGCATCAATCGACCTAAGCACGCCTTTTCCTTGTAACATCACATCGGCATGCCCGCCAGCTATTTCTAATGAACCTGAGTCTGTCGCAGTCACTTCTCCGGAACCTCCGCGCGATATCTCTTCCTTTGTTGAACAGCCCACCAATGAAGCCATCAGCACCAAAGACAGAGCTAGTCGAATCGCCCTACTTCGAAAAAGTCGTTCCATAAGTCCACGCATAATAGCTCTGATCATACTTCAGGAAGGATAAAGATGAATTCCAGCCGTCCGCTATGCCAATCATCTGCCTTGTCTCTCCAGTTTTCTTACCAGTAAGTGTGGCGTAAGCCTCCGCTGTTACAGAATGGGCTGATCCGTTGTACAAACTCGCATGTAAAACATTCGGTCTATTAGAGTTAATCTCATTTTGAATGCTCGCGATAGCCGGAGAGGAGACAGTGCGGGCGATAAGAGTACTTCCTCTGCTTGCGCAGTAATTTGTAAACCCCGTTGCACAGGTTGATATCGGCGTTCCACCCAAAACAACGCCGGGAACAGTCTGTTCTTCATCGGAAAGAGCATGGGTATTGGTGTAATTCCATATCTGCATATATTGCGAAGGGTCGCTATATAAATTGGCAATGCCATACAGTTCCGCAACGTTCGAAAAAGCTGTCACCATACAAGCATAGTGGGCGGTAAGCCTCTTAATCTCGCTTTCATCATATGACATAAACTGAGAAATGGAACGAAATCCAGATACTGTGTAATCCTGCATTTGAGTTGCGTAAATTACAACATCGTTCCAGCTTGAAGGTTTATTCGATAAAACGACAGGCCGTCCTTCTATGGAAACAGCCGGGATTGTTCTTCCGCAATTTGTTGTTATTGAACCGTCCAAAGATTGCACGCCGAATTCGAATGGATTGATCATTACGACTGGGTTATTGAACGAATAAGACTCGACACCAAGATCTCCTCCCCGATCCATAGGGCTGACTAAGCCGTCTCCAAAACGATATCCCGTAAGTATTTCATCATCTGAAGCATCTAAAACCAAATAGCCCGCGGCTCTATTGGATGTCACAACCGGAACAATGTAACCAAGCGGGGACCCATCAACATCTACAAAAGGAATAGGGTCAGAAGGCGTATACGAATAGCCGAGGAGTCCCTTTATATATTTATCGGCAAGCTCTTGCGCAATTTCAGAAGTAAATTGTATCTGCTCACCATCAATATTGCCCGTCGAAGCAAAAACCTCTTTCGGACGTGCGGCTAAGGCGACAATTGAAGACGCGACAAGTTGCAGAAAACGACGACGCGAAAGCATATGTTCTTCTTTCTAGAGAAGCGACTTATAAGGTACTCCTATTCTATAATCTTATTTGTAACGTTACAGCACTGGTTATATTTCAATTCGATTTGCTTATGTCCTTGCAACCCAATGCGTCTTTACGTTTTAAACGGAATTAGAAAATCACTCATAGCAAAAACGGGCTTTAATCCCAAAGAGATGACTTTGATTATGAATCAAACCAGCAGCCAGGGCATAGCTGCAGTGCAATCGCTACAAGAAAGGCCGCCCTTGGTGGCGGCCCTTCTACTTGCTACTAGTCGCGCGTCAGCTTGCGGTGGATACGATGCGGCTGGGCTGCATCCTCGCCCAGGCGCTCGATGCGGTTGGCCTGATAGGCCTCAAAGTTGCCCTCAAACCAATACCAGTTGCCCGGATTCTCGTCGGTGCCCTCCCACGCCAGAATGTGCGTGGCGACGCGGTCCAGAAACATACGATCGTGGCTAATGACCACCGAACAGCCCGGGAACTCGAGCAGCGCCGCCTCGAGCGAGGACAGCGTCTCGACGTCGAGGTCATTCGTGGGCTCGTCGAGGAGCAGCAGGTTGCCGCCCTGCTTGAGCGTAAGCGCCAAGTTCAGACGGTTGCGCTCGCCACCGGAGAGTACACCGGCGCGCTTCTGCTGGTCCTGGCCTTTAAAGCCAAAGCTCGCCACATAAGCACGGCTCGGAACCTCGGTCTCACCGACCATCATGTGGTCCAGGCCATCCGAGACGACCTCCCACAGGTTCTTATCGGGGTCGATGCCGGAACGGTTCTGATCGACATAGGAGATCTTGACGGTCTCGCCCACCTCGAGCTCGCCCGAAGTCAGCGGCTCCAGGCCCACGATGGTCTTGAACAGCGTGGTCTTGCCCACACCGTTGGGGCCGATGACACCCACGATACCGTTGCGCGGCAGGGTGAACGATAGGTCGTCGATGAGCACACGGCCATCGAACTCCTTGTGCAGGTGATGGGCCTCGAGCACCTTGTTGCCCAGACGCGGGCCCACAGGGATGCGGATGTCGGTCCAGTCGAGTTTCTGGCTTGCGCGGGCCTCGGCCTCCATCTCCTCATAGCGAGCCAGACGGGCCTTGTTCTTGGCCTGGCGGGCCTTGGGCGAGCTGCGTACCCACTCGAGCTCGGCCTCCATGCGCTTGGCGAGCTTGGCGTCGCGGTTGCCCTGCGCCTCGATACGGGCGGCCTTGGTCTCCAAATACGTGGAGTAGTTGCCCTTGTAGGGATAGAGGTGGCCGCGGTCGACCTCGCAGATCCACTCGGCAACGTTATCCAGGAAGTAGCGATCGTGCGTGACGGCAAGCACCGCGCCCTGGTAGTTGTGCAGGAAGTGCTCGAGCCACAGGATCGACTCGGCGTCCAGGTGGTTCGTGGGCTCGTCGAGCAGCAGCAGGTCGGGAGCCTCGAGCAGCAGCTTGCACAGGGCCACGCGACGGCGCTCGCCGCCGGAAAGTACGTTGACCGGCATGTCGGAATCGGGCAGCTGCAGGGCGTCCATGGCCTGGCCGAGCTTGGAATCGATATCCCAGCCGTCGGCGGCGTCGATCTCGTCCTGGAGCTTGCCCATCTCGGCCATGAGGGCGTCCATGTCGCAATCCGGGTCGCACATCTCCTCGCCGATCTTATTGAAGCGATCGACCTTGGCGATCATTTCGCCAAACGCCATGCGCACGTTCTCGATGACGGTCTTGTCGTCGTCGAGCGGCGGCTCCTGCTGCAGGATACCCACAGTGTAGCCGGGGGTGAGCCTGGCATCGCCGTTGGAGACCTCCTCGATGCCGGCCATAATCTTGAGCAGGGTCGACTTACCCATGCCGTTGGGACCCACGACGCCGATCTTGGCACCGGGGTAGAAGCTCAGGGTCACGTCGTCAAGGATTACCTTGTCGCCATGGGCCTTGCGAGCCTGATACATCTGGTAGATAAACTCCGCCATATGTCTGTTCTATCCTTTCTACCCGCTGTTTCCCTATTCTTGATTCGCTTTAGTGGAAACGAAATGAGGGAACCAGCTCTGAAACGTAACGAAAAAGGGGCATGGTTGCCCACACCCCCTAATACTACCTGGGAAAAGTCCCCCGGAACATACTATGAACTGCGTACGCTAGTTTTCCGCAACCTTAACGAGCGGCTCGCTGCGATTTGCGCCACAACAGATACGAGTAGACGTAGACGGCTCCAACCGAACCAAACGCCAGAACCGCAATCACCGCGGCGACGACTTCACTCGAAAGCACGCTGCCTGCCACGCCCATCACAATCAGGCCAATACCCAGCACCATAAAGCAGGCGCCGCCAAAACGCTGAGTACGGCGCCAGTTCTCGGGATCGGCAAGCGCCCAAGGTGTCTTGATACCGAGCGTATAGTTCTGCTTCACACGCGGCAAGTAGTTGCCTACGCCGATGAATAGCAAACCGACAACACCGGAAATCAGCACGTTAACCGAACCGACCGCCGGCACCACGCCCCAGACCGTAAGCTCTCCCAGCCAGCTTATGGCGCACATGAACAAGGTGAAGGCGATTACGAAGCCCTGGTAGAACTTGCCCGAGGTTCGATATGCCTCACCTTTGGGGTCGATGCGCGGCACCATGCGGAACATTGCGAGAAGCGCCAGAGGCAGCACGCCGAGCGCGGAGGCCATCCAGCTAGGACCCCAACCGTCGACGGCGCCGTTCGCGCCCCAGTGCGTGGGAATCTGCGCAGGCAAGCTCGGCATCACCATGAGGTGCGCTACGACATTGGCGACGCACAGAGCGACCAGCGCAATCCACACGCGCGACGATACCCCCGTGGGGTGAATGCCCTTGTTTTCGTTATTCATCCTTATCACCTTCAGTGTTTGTAAAGCCCATAAACCAGCCAATTAAATCCTGCATGACGGTGGTGTTTAAGCTGTATACGATGTTTTGGCCATGGCGCTCGTCGGTCACCAACCCGGCGTTTTTGAGCGTCGCCAAGTGATGGCTCAGCGACGGCTTACTGATATCGAAATGCTCGGCAAGCTCCCCCGCCGTGCAATTGCCCTCGCGCAGCAACTCCAAAATGCGCCGTCGCGTTGGATCGGCAAGCGCCTTAAAACCCTCTCCCGGCATAAGACCTCCTCTCATCATCTCTCATGACGTGCACACTATACTCGATATTTAGATGTTTGTCTAATTATCTAATCGCAATGCTTCAAACCACATCAAAGCAAACGCCATCGCAACCTATGGGCGATTACCTATAATGACGATAGCTAAAACACGATTCGCTTCCCCATCGGAGGATATCTATGACCGAAACCACAGCCGCAACTCCCATCGAGACACGCGACACCAAGCTCGAGATTATCATGGGCCGCGAGGCACTCGATAAGCTCGCCGATGCTACGGTGCTGGTGCTCGGCTGCGGAGGCGTGGGCTCCAACTGCTGCGAGGCACTCGCCCGCGGCGGCATCGGTCATTTCGTCATTCTGGATAAGGACATCATCGCGCCCAGCAATATCAATCGCCAGGCCATCGCCTTTCACAGCACCGTCGGCAAGCGCAAAGTCGACGTCATGGAGGCTATGATTCACGACATCAATCCCGCCGCTACCGTCATCAAGCGCACCGAATACCTGCTGAGCGACAACATCGATGATTTCTTCGCGAGCGTTTTGGAGCAGATGGACGGCAAGCTCGACTACGTCGTCGACGCCATCGACACCATCTCGGCCAAGCTCACCATTGCCAAATATGCTCAGGACCACGGCATTCGTTTGGTTAGCTCCATGGGCGGGGCTAACAAGCTCCATCCCGAGTGCCTCCGCTTTGCCGACATTTTCGATACGGTACGTGACCCCATGAGCCGCATCATGCGCAAAGAATGCAAGAAGCGCGGAATCAAGAGCCTGCATGTACTGTTTAGCTGCGAGGAATCGGTTAAGACACAGCCCCGCGACCCTTCCAACATCCACGAGCGCACCGAGCTGGGAACCGCCAGCTTTATGCCGCCCATCATGGGCCAGATGATTGCCGGCGAGGTTATCCGCCAGATCAGCGGCCGCGGCACTGAGCGCGTACGCCCCGATGGCCAACGTCTGGACTAGCGGAGCGCACCGAGATGGAGCCCCGGTTATTTGACGCACACTGCCACCTTAATTTAATGGCTCACCCGGACGCCGTTGCCGATGAGGCGACGGCGCTGGGCTTGGGTCTATTTGACTGCGGCGTCAATCCGCGCGACTTTTCGGCCGCAAACGAGCGCGCCTGTCGCCAACCAAGTATCATCGCCGGCGTTGGGCTTCACCCCTGGTGGCTCGCCGATGGCCACTGCGGTTTTGTCGAAGTCAATCTGCTTTGCGAAGTTGCTGCCCAAGAACGCTACATCGGCGAAGTCGGACTCGACTTTTCCGCGCGCTTTGCTGGAAGTGAGCCGCTACAAATACAGGCACTTAACCGGCTCTGCGATGCGCTCGTGCAGCATCCTCTTACCGGGCGCGTGATATCAATTCACGCCGTTCGTTCGGCAGGAGCCGTACTGGACGTCCTCGAATCGCATGGACTACTCATCCCAAACCCCGACTCCCCCGTTATCATCTTCCACTGGTTTAGCGGTACTTCGGACGAACTCGTCCGCGCGCGTAATGCGGGCTGTTATTTTTCCGTCAACGAACGCATGCTCGCATCTAAACGAGGACGCGAATACGCACGACAGATTCCACTCGATCGTTTACTGCTCGAGACCGATGCACCAGCCGAACCAAACACAGAAACAAGCGCACAGTCGCTCATCAGATCGCTCACAAGGACCTCGATGCGCATTGCCTCACTCAAAAACTGTGACGCAAAGCATATTGAGTCGGCGGTTTTAGCGAATGCACACTCTGTTTTTAGCCTTCGCTAACCCCTGTGGTCAAAAAACGTCAAATATGAGTACTGCTAGCGAAATGGATACATTACTCTGAGCTTTCCGACCACCAGAATAATCTACGATTGTCCATTAACTAACACTTTTACAGTCACTCATCCTGCATTTTCGCAATCTTAAACCCCTCCAAACGCTCAAATCACGTCTGAAGGGGTCGATTTTGCTGCGACTAAATTAGTCACAGTACTCATATTTGGCTTTTTTGACCACCGAGTCACGGGAAGGCACCAATACAGCTCCCCGGGACAGCTCGGCTATTCGACGATTGGCGCTCCGTGGCCCCAAGAACCTTCCATACCGCACACGGTCGAGGCAAACCCGGCAGCAAAGTCGAGCGCGCGCTCGATGGCCTCGGCGCCATCCTCACCACGCTTGGCGGAATCGAGATAGCCTGTCT
>CABSMK010000087.1 GCA_902478825.1 uncultured Collinsella sp. | reverse complement strand
GGCCCTTGCGGCGTAGTCGCTATTTGTTCAGTCCAAGTTTCGGGGCGCAGTTCACAGGCACCTTTGTGGTGGTTTTTGCTTTTGCGATGCAGCTCGAGGAGGAGTCCGATGGTCTATATCCCGTTTTGGATTTGCATCTTTGCCGGCGTGGCAATTGATGCCCGAGAGCGACGGTTTCCCAATGGGCTTGCCGGCGCATGTGCCGTGACGGCGTTGGCGGGCGTTTGGCTCGACCTCGGTTTGAACACAGCGCTTGACCACGCCGGTCTTGCGGTCATCGTCTACCTTGGCCTTGTGCTTACCGAGTCGCTCTGGCGTAGAGTTCGCCACGCTCCTGGCATTGGCATGGGGGACGTCAAGGCACTCTTTGCCCTTTGTACCTTCGATCCCCTGGGCGGCGTTGTCGCGTTTGCGGTTGCGCTCCTGACCCTTGCCGTCGCTTGCCTCATCGCAAAATCGCGCTCCCTGCCATTGCTCCCGTTTTTAGTGCCGATTTTTGCCATAATCGAGGTCGTGGGCTGCACATTGTAACTGATTGCGCATCCTTTTTAAGGAGCATGCCATGGCAACTAATCAAGAAACGGCCGTCATTAAGGCGCGCATGGACCGTATTCCTTCGGCGTTGTCGCCCGAGCTGGTCGAGCGCATTTCCGCCGATCGTGCTTCGGGTGCCGTCAACCCGTATCGTTGCAACGACGATCAGGTCATTCGTCGTATTGATCGCGCTGTCGACAAAGGCACGCTTATGCGTCCGGCCTTTATGCGCGATACCGAAAAGATTTTGCATCTGCCCGCATACACCCGCTATGCAGGCAAAACGCAGGTCTTCAGTTTTCGCAGCAACGACGACCTGTCACGCCGCGGTCTGCACGTGCAGCTTGTCTCGCGCATCGCGCGCGATATCGGTCACGCCCTGGGGCTCAACTGCGATCTGATCGAGGCGATTGGCTTAGGCCACGACTTGGGACACACGCCTTTCGGCCATGCCGGTGAGCGCTTTCTCAACGATATCTATCACGAGCACACCGGGCGCTTCTTTTTCCATAACGTGCAGTCTGTCCGCGTGCTCGATGCGCTGTATGGCCGCAACGTGTCGCTCCAGACGCTTGATGGCGTGCTGTGCCATAACGGCGAGTACGAGCAACGCGTGTTTGAGCTTTCGGACATGGGTTCCTTTGACCAGTTCGATCAGACGGTTGAGGACTGTATTGCCAAGGGCTATAGCGCAATTGAGCACCTGCGTCCCATGACGCTCGAAGGCTGTGTGGTCCGCATCTCGGATATCCTTGCCTACGTCGGTCGTGACCGTCAGGATGCGATCGCGGCGGGCCTGCTTTCGCCCGACGCTTTTGATGATGGCCGGGGCGGTGCCTACAACAGTTGGATCCTCACGCATGCCTCCATCGATATCGTTGAGCACAGCTATGGTAAGCCGCGCATCGAGATGAGCGAGGACCTGTTTGAGGAAATTCGCCGAGCCAAGCGCGAGAACTACGAGAAGATCTATAGCAAGGGCGGTATCGAAGGCGATTCCGAGGCGGAGCTGCGCGAGGCGTTCGTAAAGCTCTACGACCGTTGCCTGCGGGATCTAAACAGTGGTGACGAGTCCTCTTACATCTTTAAGCACCATATTTCGCGCATTGAGCAGCAGCTTTCCTACTACGACCGCACCTATGCCTGGCGGGACGACAAGGATCAAGCCGTAGTGGATTATATCGCGAGCATGACGGACGGTTATTTCTGCGAGCTGACGAGCAGGCTGTTCCCTGGTCTGGAGTTTCCGCACCGTACCTATATTAACGAACGGTAGTTCGTATTAATTCGGTATACTGTTAGTGGAAAACGTTTTTGATTGATGCACGGGATGGCTATGGACGACCTTTTTTCTGCCTCGACGCGCGAGCGTTCCTTTAAAAATGCGCCGCTCGCGGTGCGCATGCGACCCAATTCGCTCGACGAGTACGTGGGCCAGCAAAAGGCCGTCGGTAAGGGTTCATGGCTGCGTGCCGCGATCGAGCACGACGTGCTTTCGAGCGTGATTCTGTACGGGCCTGCCGGTACGGGCAAGACGACGCTGGCCCACATTATCGCCAACCATACCAAGAGCGAGTTTGTCGAGGTCAGCGCCGTCACGGGTACCGTGAAGGACCTGCGTCGCGTGATTGATGAGGCCAAGACGCGCCTGAATACGTACGACCGCCGCACCATTCTATTCATCGATGAGATTCACCGCTTCTCTAAGTCGCAGCAGGATGCCCTGCTGCATGCAGTTGAGAACCGTACCGTCATTATGATTGGCGCTACGACGGAGAACCCGTACTTCGAGGTCAACTCGGCACTGCTCTCACGTGGTCGCGTCGTGGAGCTTGAGCATCTGAAGGATGAGGATATCGCCACGCTTATTGAACGTGCGCTTGAGGCGCCGCAGGGCTTGAACGGTAAGTTCTCGGCCGATGAGGATACGGTCAAGACCATTTGTACGCTGGCTGCGGGTGATGCACGCTCGGCCCTGACGACACTTGAGCTGGCGAGCGAGATTGCCGTCACGCGTCCCGATACCGAGGGAACGCCAGCGCCGGCGGCGGGAGAGCGCTATCCCATCACCGTGGATGACGTAAAGATTGCCAACCCGCGTCGCGGCTTTACGTATGACAAAAACGGCGACATGCACTACGACATCATCAGTGCGTTCATCAAGTCCATGCGCGGTAGCGACCCCGATGCCACGGTCTACTGGCTTGCGCGCATGATCGATGCGGGGGAGGATCCCAAGTTTATCGCCCGCCGCATCATGATTCATGCTTCCGAGGATGTTGGCAATGCCGATCCGCAGGCGCTTCTGGTGGCACATGCCGCGTTTAAGTCTGCCGAGGTCATCGGCTATCCAGAGTGCCGCATTAACCTGGCTCAGGCTGCACTCTATGTGTGCTTGGCGCCTAAATCCAACGCGTGCGAGGCTTCGATCGATGCGGCGCTGGCCGACATCCATTCTAGTGGGCTTCGCGAGGTGCCGAGTTATCTGCGCGATCGCCATCGCCCAGGCAGCGATGAATACGGTGTGTATAAGTATCCACATGATTATCCCGAAGGCTGGGTCGATCAGCGCTATTTGCCCGAGGGACTGGAGCGCGGCGCATTCTGGCAGCCTGCCGGCCGCGGTTGGGAAGAGTGGCGCGTAGAGCAAAGCGAACGCGACCGCAGCGGTAACGCGCCCAAGTAGGTCATTGGCACCTCGCACATTCCCTTTGGGTATCTTTCCCCTTCTTTGGGGTAACATGAAAAACGTCTGTATTTCGATTCCTTTGGGAGGATTGTATGAGTCCCATTCAAATCGTCCTGCTGCTGCTCGCCGTTGCCGGCGTGTGGGCCATCGTTGAGCTCGCGCTTACCCTGCGCAAGACCCGCACCGTTGTCGACTCGCTCGATAAGACCGTCAACGACCTTAACAACACCATCGCCGAGGCTCAGCCTGTGGTGGCAAAGCTCGATGGCGCTGTCGATGAGCTTACGCCGGCGCTTGCTCAGATGGAGCCGCTGCTTAAGTCGAGCAAGACGGCAGTTGATGCCCTTACCTCCAATCTCGTAGAGGTCGAAGCCGTGGTTCGCGACATTTCCGAGGTTACGGGCAGCATGGCCGAGGCCAGCAATGCTGTGTCGAGCGTGACCGACTCTGCTGCCGGTGCTGTGCAGAAGCTCTTCAATAAGGTGAAGGCTCCTGCAGCCGATGCCGATCGCAAGCTCGCCGCTGCCGCTGCGGAGGCCGAGCAGCCTACCGAGCGCGTCCTAATTGGCGAGGACGAGGCCGCCGCGGGCGACGATGATGGTCAGAAGTCTGTATCCAAGCCGGCTCAGTATTACACCTATACGCCCGCCGAGACCTCTGAGGAGTCCTGCGATGAGTAGCGAAGCAACCTGCCCTATCACGCTGACCGTTGCCGGTGACCCGCGTCTCGCTCGCCTTGTGCGCATGACGGCAGCCAACGTTGGTGCCCTGTGCTCTATGTCTGTCGATCGCATCGAGGACATCCGCATGGCTGCTGAGGAGGCTTTCATCTTTGGTTGCACCGCGGTCGACTGCGATGACATCACCATCAAATTCGATGTCGATGAGACCCACGTTGGCATGACTATTACCTTTGGCGACCAGGCTACGGTCGATGAAGACGACCAGGCTGCGGTGTATGCCGAGCTCATCCTCGCGAGCGTGTGCGACTCCTACGAAAAGACTACGGCGCCCCTGACGCTTTCCCTCGACCTCAAGGCGGATATCTAATATGACCGAACGTTCCCGGAGCGGCAAGGCCGCTTGGGACAAGGAGAAAACCCGCGAGCTGTTTCGTCGTTACAAGGAGACCGGTGATCCGGACGCCCGTGAGCAGCTCGTCATGTCCCATATGAACCTGGTAAGGTTTCTTGCCAACAAATTTAAGAATCGCGGCGAGCCGCTCGACGACCTCATGCAGGTCGGCTATCTGGGCTTGCTCAAGGCTATCGACCGCTTTGACCCCGAGCGCGGACTCGAGTTCACAACGTTTGCAACACCCACTATCCTGGGCGAGATCAAACGCCATTTCCGCGACAAGGGCTGGAGCGTGCGCGTACCGCGTCGTCTGCAGGAGCTCTCGGCCAAGGTCAACCAGGCTACTGACAAACTTACCAACGAGCTGCAGCGTTCGCCCAAGGTTGAGGAGATCGCTGAGTATCTAGATGTGACTGTCGATGAGGTCCTCGAGGCTATGGAATCGTCTTCGGCCTATACCTCGGTGCCCATCGAGGCTCCTGGTGCGTCCGATTCCGACGATGCGCCGTCGATTCTCGACCGTTACGCCGACGATGACAACGAGCTCGACTTTACCGATGACCGCCTGGTGATCGAGGAAGCCATCCGCGATTTCTCGCCGCGCGAGCGCGAGGTGATCGAGCTGCGCTTTGTGAAGGGCATGACCCAGATCGAGATCGCCAAGAAGCTGGGTATTTCTCAGGTGCAGGTTTCGCGTCTGCTGCGCCGCACGCTTAAGAAGATTCAGGACAAGATCGACCCCGACGGAGTGATGATTCGTTCATGAGTGAGCACCCCCAACAAACCGATCGCGTGCTGCGCGACACCCGCATTCTGACGCTGCGCATTTGGGCTGTTGTCGGCTGCATTGTTATTGCTGCTGTCATCTTTAACCTTATGGGCATCCTGGCACCGGTTATTGAGTTTCTTGCCGTCGGCTCCATCATTGCTTTTGTGATGTCCCCGATCACCAATTGGCTCGAGCACCATGGCGTGAATCGCGGCATCGGTTCGCTTATCGCGCTTATTGTTGTTGTTGCCGTGCTCGTCGGTGTCGTTTGCATCTTGTCGCCGATTCTCTTTGGTCAGATCATGGAAGTACTGAGCCGCCTGCCCGAGCAGCTTCGTGTTGCGGGTGGCGATCTCAATGAGATGATCTCGCATGCCAAGACGCTCAACAACACGCCGCTCAAGGAGTATCTGGACGATAATCTTTCGTCGCTGGTTGCCGTGGCATCGAAGTATGTGTCTCAGATTGCTGCCGAGCTTGGCCGCGGTGTGTTCCCGCTCATCACCAATACGGCCTCGCAGTTGTTCGTGATCTTCCTTGGTCTGGTGCTTGCGTACTGGATGGCCTGCGACTACCCTCGGATGCACCACGAGATTTGCACCATCATCGGTCAGGAGAAGGAGACCTCGTACCGCTTTATGGTCGCCATCCTTTCTCGCTCTGTCGGCGGCTACATGCGCGGTATGGTCGTGACGTCCATCTGCGGTGGTTTCCTCGCCTTTATCGGTTTTATGATCATCGGCCATCCGTATGCGGCGCTCATGGCTATCTTTACCGGCATCATGCATTTGGTTCCGGTCGTCGGTCCCTGGGTGAGCGCAGCAATCGCCACGGTACTCGGTTTCATGTTCAGCCCCATGTTGGCGTTATGGACGCTTATCGTGACGATGGTCGCGCAAAACGTCACCGATAACGTGATTTCGCCTAAGGTCATGCAGAGCTCGGTGCAGGTGCATCCCATCATGAGCCTCACGGCGCTCGTTATTGGCTCGGCACTCATGGGTCCCATCGGCATGATTATTGCCATCCCGCTGTGTGCGGCCCTCAAAGGTATCTTCGTGTACTACTTCGAGAATGAGACCGGCCGCCAGCTTGTGGCCTATGACGGCGCCGTGTTTAAGGGCACACCGTACCGTGATGCCGATGGCAACCCGGTCGCCGCCTACGATGCGCTCGGCGACGATACCTTCATCTACGAGTCCGAGCTCATCGGCAACGAGACTGCGCCCGAGGCCAAGGCCATGCCCAAGCCCGAGCTCGATAATCCCTGGATCAAGCTCTCTGGTCTGCAGCCCGATGCGACGGGCTTCTTCAAGAACCCCTTCGCTAAGGATGACGATTCCAACACGGATGACGACACCAAAACCGGCATCGACGGCTCCATGGACGATGATGACAACTAGCGGGGTAATTCGGATTAATATTCATACGCGCTAACATGCAATTTCGCTGAAGGGCCGGCATTGTGCCGGCCCTCTTTTTTGCACTTGCGCGGTGGGATGGTAATATCGTTACGTTTGAACTGTTTCGATGTGAAACCGAGGAGATTCCCTCTATGAGTGCTGACTACCCGTCAATGACTACGGCCGAGATCCGCTCCAAGTTCCTCAACTTCTTTGAGGAGCGCGGTCTTAAGCTCTATCCTTCTTCGTCCCTCGTCCCCGACGATCCTTCGCTGCTGCTTGCCAACGCTGGCATGAACCAGTTTAAGGAGTACTACCAGGGCAAGAAGACCATGAAGGAGATCGGCGCGATTTCCTGCCAGAAGTGCGTCCGCACCAACGACATCGATTGCATCGGCGAGGACGGCCGTCACCTGTCCTTCTTCGAGATGCTCGGCGACTTCTCTTTTGGCGGCGTCTCCAAGGAGCAGGCTTGCGCCTGGGCCTTTGAGCTCATCACCAAGGAGTTCAAGCTGCCGCTCGACCGCCTGTACTTTACCGTCTTTACCGAGGACGACGAGACCCACGACGTGTGGCGTTCTCTGGGCGTTGCTGAGGACCACATCTCCCGCCTGGGCGAGGACGACAACTTCTGGGCCGCTGGCCCCACCGGTCCCTGCGGTCCGTGCTCAGAGATCTACTTTGACATGGGCGAGGAGGTCGGCTGCGGCAGCCCCGACTGCAAGCCTGGCTGCGACTGCGACCGCTTCCTGGAGTTCTGGAACCTCGTCTTTACCCCTGTCTCTTATACACATCTCCGAGCCC
>CABSMK010000086.1 GCA_902478825.1 uncultured Collinsella sp. | reverse complement strand
GATCTACACCTCTCTATTCGTCGGCAGCGTCAGATGTGTATAAGAGACAGCCAGACCTGCACGCGGCGGATCGACCACCAGGACATCGGCATCCTGGTCGGGGAACTCGCGCACGGCATCGCCGCCGATGACGTCGACGTTATCGAGCTTGTTGATTTCCAGGTTGCGACGCAGGTCGCGCACGGCCGGGCCATAGGCTTCGACGGCGGCGACAAAATCGCAGCGGCGGGCGAGCGGCAGGGTAAAGGTGCCGGCACCGCAGTACAGGTCCACGGCAAGCTCGTCTTCCTGCGGGTCGAGGGCGTCCATAACGAGCTCGATCAAAATCTCGGCGCCCTTGGTGTTGACTTGGAAGAACGACGGGGCAGACAGGCGCATCTGGCCCTCAGCGATGTTCTCGGTCCAGGAGCCCTCGCCGGCGAGCATCTCCACCTTAGAGACGCGGCGGGCCTTCTTCTCGCCCTTGCTCATCACACGCACGATGCTCGTGGGATGCGCGGCGTCTGCCAGCACGCGCGAGACCTGCGAGCGCGGGAAGGAACCCGTGGGCGTCCAGAGTGCGACCTCGAGTGCCTTGGTGCGGCGCGATGCGCGAATGCCCACGCGTTCCAGACCCAGGTCGTGGCTGCCGCTCAGATAGTTGAGCGCGCCGACGACCGATTTGAGCGCCTTGGGAAAACGCTTATCGAACAGCGGGCACGAATCGACGGTCACGATCTTGCTGGGGTCGACGCCGTGCATGCCAAGGCGAACACGGCCGTTAACGAGAGTGGGCTCCAGCTCAATCTTATTGCGGTAGCCCCAGTCGTCCTTGGTATGGCGGATAGGCTGGACAAGATCGTTGACCTGCTCGGGGGTGAACTTGCCAATGCGCTCGAGCGTGGAGCGCAGGTTTTGCTCTTTGGCGGCAAGCTGAGCGGAGCGCGATAGATTGCCCCACGAACAACCGCCGCAGATGCCCACGAAGGGGCAGGGGGGCTGAATGCGATCGGGACTCGGCTCCAGAATCTCGGTCGTGCGGGCGCGCATAAACGACTTGCCGTCCTGCACGATCTCGGCTTCGACGGTGTCGCCTGCCACAGCGCCCTGCACAAAGACGGCCTTGCCGTTGTCGGCATGTGCCAGACCGTCGGTGCCGTACGTCATCGATTCTATGGTGAGCTTCATATTCCTGCCTGTCATTCGCGTTGCTGTTCGCACCATGGTAGCAGGGAAAAGCGCCCCGCATCCGAGGCTTTCCTCAAATGCGGGGCGCTTCTACAAACTGCTTCTACAAACGTCTATTTCGTCTTGCCGGTAATGAGCGTCTTAAGGCCTAGGCCGATCAGGCCCAAGCCCATGCGCACGCGGCCAGGGCGATGGCGCTCGATGGCCTTGGCTTTGCCAGCGGGCTTCTCGCGGCGAGCGCTCTTCTCGGACGCGGGCTTGGCCGCCTGCGGTTGGGGCCGAGGGGCAGGTTCGGACTCAGGCTCGATAACGGTCGCTCGGACTTTCTGGACCTCGGGAGCGGTCGGCTGCGGCTCGGGCTCAGGCTGGGATGCGAGCGCGGGCTCTGCCTCGGTGGCGGCCTCGGCGTTGCGATAGGCACGTTCCAGCAGAGCTTCCTGCGAGTTGAAGGGCTTCTCGTCCTCTTTGCGCTCCACCGGAACCCAGGTGCCGTCACTCGTCAGGCTGCGTGCCTTCACGTTGTCGCGCAGCTGCATGCCCATGTACTCGTGCACCAGGGCGCGGCAGGTGGGGTCGAGCACGGGGAAGGCGATCTCCACGCGGTGCTCGGTGTTGCGCGTCATCATGTCTGCCGAGCTCAGATAGATCATGTCCGAGTCCACGCCAAAGGCATAGACGCGCGCATGCTCCAAAAAGCGTCCGACGATGGAGCGCACGTGCACGTTCTCGGTCTTGCCCGGAACACCGGGCTTGAGGCACGAGATGCCGCGAATGATCATGTCCACGCGCACGCCGGCACACGATGCCTCGGCAATCTTGTCGATGACCTCGCGGTCGGTAAGCGAGTTGAGCTTAAAGAACACGCGGGCGGGCTCGCCGACAAGGGCGCGCTGAATCTCGCGGTCCAGGCCGCGCATGATGAGCGGCTTGAGGCCCACGGGCGCCACGCCCAGGAAGCGGTAGTCGCCGCGCAGGTTGCCCAGCGACAGGTTGCGGAAGAACAGGTTGGCGTCCTCGCCGATGCCGGGATGCGCGGTCATGAGCATAAAGTCGCTGTAGAGCTTGGCCGTCTTCTCGTTAAAGTTGCCGGTACCCAAAAGCGTCAGGCGGGTAAGCGCCATGCCCTCGCGATAGGTGAGCTGGCAGATCTTTGAGTGGCACTTAAAGCCCTCGGAGCCGTAGATAACGGTGCAGCCGGCCTCTTCCAGGCGCTCGGCCCATTCGATGTTGTTTTGCTCGTCAAAGCGGGCACGAAGCTCCATGAGCACCGTGACCTCTTTGCCGTTTTCGGCGGCATCGATCAACGACTCGCACAGACGGCTCTGCTTTGCCACGCGGTAGAGCGTGATGCGCAGCGAGATACACTCGGGGTCATAGGCTGCTTCGTGCACCAGGTCCAAGAACGGGTTCATTGCCTCGTAAGGGTAAAAGAGCAGCTTGTCGTGCTGCAGCACCTGCTCGCGGATGGAGCGGGCCATATCGATGGTGGGATTGGGCTGCGGCTTAAACGGCGTAAAGAGCAGCTCGTTGCGCAGGTGCTCGGGAATCTTACCCTCAATGCCAAAGACGTAGCCAAGGTCAAGGGGGATATCGCAGGTAAAGATCGAGCGGCGAGAAAGCTCGAGCGCCTTGCGGATGGTCTTGAGCGTCGGCTTTTCGAGCGAGCCCGATACGGCGAGCACCACCGGCTGCAGACGCAGACGCTTCTTGAGGATGCGCTTCATGTGCTGGCGATAGTCCTCTTCCTCCTCGACACCCTCGCCGTCCGGGTCGATATCGGCATTGCGGGTGACGCGGATCAGTGCGCGATCCAGCGGCTTGTAGGAGCCAAAGCAACTGTCGAGGCAGGCGAGGATAACGTCTTCGAGCAGGATGTAGGAGTAGGTGCCGGTGGTCGAGGGAATCTCGACCACGCGGTTCATCGAGGCGGGAATCTCGATCAGGCCCAGCAGGCTTTCCTCGTCGGTGACGCCGTCCAGGCCACAAGCCAGATAGAGCGCGCCGTTGCGCAGGTTGGGGAAGGGATGGCGCGGGTCGATAACCAAAGGCGAGATGACCGGGGACACGTAGGCCTGGAAGTAGCGGGTTACAAAGGTGCGCTCCTCGGGCGTAAGCGAATCGATGCGGGCGCGGTGAACGCCCAGGGTGTCGAGCTTGCCCTCGATGCTCTTAAAGATGGACTCCCAACGGGTAAGGAGCCCGGGCAGCTCTGCCATGACGGCATCGACCTGTTCGGAGGCGGTCATGTTGCTCTTGTTGTCGACAGGCTGTTTTTTGAGCTCTGCCAGATCAGACAGGCCGCCCACGCGCACCATGAGGAATTCGTCGAGGTTGGACTCGAAAATCGACACGAACTTTAGACGCTCGAACAGCGGAACGGTTTCGTCGAAGGCTTCGTCAAGCACGCGGTTGTCAAAGCGCAGCCAGCTAAGCTCTCGGTTTTGCGTGTACGAGAAGTCGCGCGGCGGCTTGCGCAGCTTAGCGGCCTTTTGCTTCTTTTCGATTTTGCTCGGCATATGCATCTGTCCGTTCAGTCCCTACGGGGGACGGTAGCCCAACTCTATTCCCTATTGTCTCAATTTAGTCGACCTATGGCACGGATGTATCACGCGAACGGTATCTTTACCTACTTCTTACGCTGGCAAGTCATAGGACTGACGCCTCGCTTGTTTGCAAGCGGTCTATATCCTCACTCAACTGGTACGTAAGTGTGAATAAGAATGATAGATAGCTGAATATCATCGAATACGGGCAGAAACGTAAACAAGCGTCATTTATATACATAAAACCGATTTAGATATGCAATCTTGAATCAAAAGTCTAGAGACGCAATCGCAAATGATTTTAGAGAAAAAAGAGCATTTACCTTAGAAAAGCTACTTTAGAACGCCGAAGTACATTATGGAGGAATCATATGCGATATACCGTTCATCGCACTTTGTTGACCGTTCGGGGGCGAGGTGGAATTGCGGGTGGAATTTGGATATAACTAGAGTTGTCAGCAAGCAGCGCCCGTTACGGAAGGGCGCTGAGAGATTCGGCCGAAAGGCCCGAAAGAAAGGTAGGAGGCCATGACGAAAGGTCTGCACGTGCCTTCCGAGATCGGCAAGCTCAGGAAGGTCTGCCTGCACCGTCCCGGCGACGAGCTCCTCAACCTGCCGCCCGACGAGCTCGAGCGACTCCTGTTCGACGACGTCCCGTTCCTGGAGGTCGCGCAGCAGGAGCACGACACCTTCGCCCAGATCCTGAGGGACCAGGGCGTCGAGGTGCTCTACCTCGAGAACCTCGTCGCCGAGGTGTTCGACCAGGTCCCCGGCGCCCGCGCCGAGTTCACCGACCAGTACATCGCCGAGGCCGGCATCCGCGGCCAGCACATGCCGCAGATCGTCCGCGAGAAGCTGGACTCCATCGAGGACAACCTCGAGTTCGTCAAGAAGACCATGGCCGGCATGACCAAGGCCGAGATCGACATGCCCCTCACGGCGTCCACGACCCTCGACTCCCTGGTCAACTCCGAGTCCGAGTCCGACCTGATCATCGACCCGATGCCCAACCTCTACTTCACCCGCGACCCGTTCGCGGTCGTCGGCGAGGGCGTCAACCTCAACCGCATGTACTCGGTCACCCGCAACCGCGAGACCCTGTACGGCAAGTACATCTTCAAGTACCACCCCGACTACAAGGACGTCTCCCTGTACTTCCGCCGCGACTGCCAGTTCCACACCGAGGGCGGCGACGTGCTGAACATCAACGAGAAGACCCTCGCCGTCGGCATCTCCCAGCGCACCCAGGCCGCCGCTATCGACATCATGGCCCAGAACATCTTCTGGAACTCCGACTCCAAGGTCGAGCGCATCCTTGCCTTCGACATCCCGGTCTCGCGCGCCTTCATGCACCTCGACACGGTCTTCACCCAGATCGACGTCGATAAGTTCACGATCCACCCCGCCATCATGGGCACCCTGCGCGTCTACGAGCTGACCGCCGGCAAGAACCCGGGCGACGTGAACATCCGCCTGATCGAGGACACCCTCGAGCACGTCCTGGAGGACGCCACCGGCGTCGACCAGGTCAAGCTGATCCCCTGCGGCGGCGGCGACCCGATCGCGGCCTCCCGCGAGCAGTGGAACGACGGCTCCAACACCCTGTGCGTCGAGCCCGGCAAGATCTGCGTCTACGCCCGCAACACCGTCACCAACGACGTGCTGTACAAGGAGGGCCTGGACCTTCTCGTCGTGCCCTCCGCCGAGCTCTCCCGCGGCCGCGGCGGCCCGCGCTGCATGAGCATGCCCTTCTGGCGCGAGGACCTCTAAGGTTTTCAAAGATCCGTATGGGTCTAAATACAAACATCTAGCTGCCATTAGATGTCTCCCAATGGGGTGGTGCAGGTTTTCGCACCACCCCATTCTTGTTTGATAAGCTAAATTTGCATCAGATAAGGTGTCCATTATGTCTAGAGGCAGTCACGTTGATACCCCCGACGCTGTCGGCTTCCTTGCCTTTTGGACATCATCTCGATTCCCATGACCTTTGCCGGCATCATCCCCGTGTTCTAGCGATTGGAGCCTAGCCATGGATATCAAGACAATTGGCGTTGAGGAGTGGCTTAACGTTTGGGAGAAGAGCGCTACGTGGGACATTGCCCAGTCGACGATCTCGTCGCTGACCATGGGCGAGCTTCGCGCGCTCGACGAGCAGGACGGCGCCACGTTCTACGAGCGCCTGGATCGCGAAAAGATGAACTACGGCTGGATCGAGGGGTCCCCGGAGTTTAAAGTCGAGGTCGCCAAGCTGTATCGACGCGAGGTCAATCCCGATCACATTCTGCAGACTAATGGCTGCACGGGTGCCAACCTCAATGCCATCATGGCCGTTGTCGAGCCCGGCGATCACGTGATTGCCGAGTGGCCTACCTATGCGCCGCTCTATGAGATTCCGCGTACGCTCGGTGCCGAGGTCGAGTATTGGGAGCTTCGCGAGGAGCTCGGATGGAAACCCGATATCGAACAGCTCAAGCGCCTCGTTCGCCCCAACACCAAGCTTATCTGCATCAATAACGCATCGAACCCCATCGGTACGGTGCTCGATGCAGACATGCTCGGGCAGATTGCCGAGATTGCCCGCTCGGTGGGCGCCTACGTGCTGTGCGACGAGGTGTATCTGCCGCTCGAGAACACCGAGTCCTTTATGTCGATGGCAGAGGTGTACGAGAGGGCCATTGTCACCAACTCGGTGTCCAAGACCTATTCGACGCCTGCAGCCCGCGTGGGCTGGGTCGTTGCGGATGAAGAGGTGTCCAACCGCATCCGCACCTACCGCGACTACACCATGATCTGCGGTGGCGTGTTTAACGATGCTTTGGCGACCTACGTGCTCGAGCACAAGGACAAGATTCTCGAGCGCAACCGCAAGATCGTGTTTGGTAACCGAGATATCGCACAGGCTTGGATCGATACGCAGCAGCGTGTCTCCTGGACGGCCCCGCAGGGCGTGTCAACCTCGTTTATCCAGCTGGATATTCCCGAGGATGACGAGGAGTTCTGCAAGCGCCTGCTGGCCGATAGGGGAGTGCTGTTGGTCCCCGGTAGCCGTTTTGAGCTTCCCTGCGGAGCGCGCCTGGGCTACTGCGCGAGCGAAGATGTTCTTCGCGAGGGCCTGAGGCTTCTGGGCGAGGCACTGGCCGAGCTCGATCGCTAGTCCCTTGAGGTTCTCGAAGGCCTAAACCTTGCTGGACCCTAGGTGTACCGAATGCAGACCCGCTCCCTTTTGGGGAACGGGTCTGTTTGTCTTTGCTGCCGAAAAAGTCAAGTTGTTACAAATGGAGACGCAAGATCGATCGGGTATTCGATGGGCCTTATACTGAGCTTCCGGTGAACGGTATCCAACGTCTGGTAAACGGTAATCTGTTTGTCAAAAATGAATAGGACGCACTTTTTTCTGAATAAAAATCAAAATGGTTGAGACACAGCGAGAATTGCGAATTATATTCATATCGTTGCGTGAAATATGCAATTTGGGGGTGGTTTAACAAAGGTTAGTTTCAATTGATCTTGCGGTTAAAAAGCGTTTAAGCACGTAAATCCACTTTGTTTAATCAAAGTATGCCATGCGTGAAGTATATGTGTATGCCGTTCACCCCTCATATAAAACCGTTCGGGGGCAAGGTGGAAGTATGGACTGATTTTGGATATAAATATGTCGTCAGCAATAACGCCTCACACGGAGGGGCGCTAACGAATCGGCCCTGACAGGGGCCCGAAAGAAAGGTAGGAGGCCATGACGAAAGGTCTGCACGTGCCTTCCGAGA
>CABSMK010000085.1 GCA_902478825.1 uncultured Collinsella sp. | reverse complement strand
GATGTGTATAAGAGACAGGGGCGCACCCACGGTCGCCGTGGTGGGCTCCGGTCCTGCTGGTCTGGTGGCAGCATGGGAGCTCGCGCGTCGCGGCGCCCGCGTGACGGTGTTTGAGCGTGACGACCGTCCGGGCGGTTTGCTTATGTACGGCATTCCCAACATGAAGCTCGAGAAGTCCGTGGTCGAGCGTCGCGTGGCGCTCATGCGCGAGCTGGGCATTGTGTTTGAGCTGAGCGCCGACGTGACGGACCCTGCGGTAACAGCCAAGCTCAATGGCTTTGACGCCGTTGTGGTGGCTGCTGGTGCCCGTGCCCCGCGCGGGCTTTCGGCTACGAATGTGGATGCCCCGGGCGTGGTGTATGCCGTGGACTACCTGACGGCTTCGACCGTCTCGGTGCTCGATGGCGGCGAGCCCGCGGTGAACGCGCGTGGCCTGGATGTTGTGGTCATTGGCGGTGGCGATACCGGTAACGACTGCGTGGGTACCGCGGTGCGTCAGGGCGCGCGCAGCGTGCGCCAGTTTGAGTTCTTGCCGGCGGCGCCTGATGCGCGCGCGGCAAGCAACCCCTGGCCGCAGTGGCCCAACGTTAAGAAGACCGACTACGGCCAGCAGGAGGCTATCGCTGCGATGGGCGGCGAGATGCGCGCTTGGGGCGTGGATACGCTCGAGGTGCTGCTGGACAAGAAGGGTGCGGCTGTGGGTCTGCGCGTGGTCGATCTGGATTGGTCGGCTGGCAAGCCCGAGCGCATCGCGGGCTCCGAGCACGAGGTGCCGGCGCAGCTGGTGCTCATCGCCTGCGGCTTTACGGGCCCGGAGCATGGCGTGTTCGATGCGGTGAGCGTGCCTGTTGCCACCGCTGGTCGTCCGCTGCCGGTGATGGCTGCCGAGGGCTCGCATCTCGCGGTTCGCACGGAGGGTGTCGCCGCGGATGCCGCGCCGGTGTATGTTGCCGGTGACGCTCGCAACGGCAGCTCGCTCGTGGTGAACGCCATGGCCGATGCCCTGGCCTGCGCAGCCGAAGTTGCCGATGCGCTGGAGCTGTAAAGTAGTCATTTAAGAACGTCCCCAATGACTAGTCATTTTTTGTCTAGTCGTTGGGGACACTCTTTGCGAGCGATTTGCTCGTTTGTCGACGTACGGGTGTTCATTTGTCGACTTCTTGGGCTGTGATCACCTGTTGTTTCTGTGGCGGCCGCGGGCATCTGGCTCAAAAAAGCGGGCTGGCTGTCTATGTCTACCTGCGGTTTCTTTGCGGTACGCTTATTCGGTCAAGTGTCCCGTCAAGTGTTTGGTTAGCATCTGGTTTGCAGCCGAAGGCCTATTTTGCCCGCGCTTGCCTCGGTTGCTCGCCCTCCTCGTAAGCTCAAATTGAGGTCCATCAGTTTGAGGAGGATGTCATGACTGACCAAGTTTTTGACCGAGCAGAGCTGGCTGGAGCCGTCGGCAGCGATATTGCCGACATGGCCCATTTTTGGATGCTGCGGAAGTTCCAGTTTTTGGAGCCGGCGCGCGAACAGTTCGAGATCATTGTCGACCCGTGGCTCAGCTATTGCACCGAGCCTTCGCAAAACGAAATCATGGCCTACAACATGGCATTTACCGATTGGCTGCTCTTCGAGCGCCCCTATCGCCATGGCAAGACGCTGCTCGAGCTGTATGTTGAAGATCCGCCGACATCGCTTTCGCCTGCCTCGCTCAAGCGGCTCGAGCAGGTACGCGACACGCAGTATTTCTCGCGCTTTGGCATTTTGGACAAGGATCCTGCGACCGGTATGGTCGCGCTGAAGGATACGCGCACCGACCGTCGCTTTGATGTCTACGACCCGCATATCGTGCAAAAGGAGCATTGGAGCGACGGCGCGATTGCGGTGCGCCTCGCCTGCGTCGACGATGTCTGGCTGACGGCGGGGCAGCTCTACCTGTATGACATCGCGCGCCTGAGCGACACGGCGGTCGATGGGCCGGGTGCGGTGCATCCGGAGGACCTGCAGGACGGCTTCGACACCTCGTGCATCAGCTTCTTTTTGCGCCTGGTCCGCGACATCATGGGCGCCCAGGGGCGCTACGTAAAGTCCCTCAACATCTACGAGCAGGAGTGGGAGTAGGGGATGTGACTGGTATCGCCCTACAGCCCTGACTTTGTCTCAATCTGTAACGTTTGGCAGCTGTTTGGGCCCGTAACTGTTACAGATTGAGACGGAGGGTTGGCGGCTGCCGAAAGATCTCAATCTGTAACAACTAGAGGCTCAAAGACTGTCTTCCTGTTACAGATCAAGACATTTGTCAGCGGAGGCAACGGTGACGATGGTCCATTTGTCCGATGTGGTGGTGATGGAAGTGTCTAATACCGTTCTCAAACACAAGCATACGACTCGCAACACGTTGGCGCGGAACAGGATGCTCGCGCGGCTCACGGAGACGGCCAAGCAAGGTGCGCTGTTCGCAACGCATGACAATACCGAGCTCATGTGGCTGCGACGCCATGTTGGAACCGACGATATCGCGGAGCCCGAGCCGTACCTGTTCTGTTTTCAGCATGATTGGGATGCATTGACGTCGGCGGAGCGAGCGCTGAGGACTATCAAAGGGCTTGCGGAATTTCATCCCGATTGGGCGTTTTGGGGCTATGACGCGGCGCTTTTGTGGGGTTTGGAGGTGCCGAATGATCTGCTCGGGCCGCGCTTTCTTGTTAAGACGGGTTGTTCGGTGACGTTGAGCAGCGGGTGCAGGTTGTTGCGTCCGCAGATGGCGGGCGCGCTCGAGCGTGTTGATGGCGTGCGGGTGACGTCGTTTTGGCGCACGGTGGAGGATTGCTTACTGCGTGCGCCGTTCTCCTACGGGTTGGCGATTGCCGATTCTGCACTGCGGGCGAAAGGCGTATCACGTTGGGATTTGTGCGAGCGCCTCCGCGCCGATTGCGAGGGCAGGCGAGGGTATCGCAGGGCACAGGTGATTGCGTCGTATGCGGACGGGCTGTCCGAAAACGGCGGCGAGTCTCGGTTCCGAGCGTTCTTTATTGCGTACGGCTTTCCAGTTCCGGAGCTGCAGGTTGAGTTTCGCGACCCGCTCGATCCGAGCCAGGTATTTCGCGTCGACTATTTTTGGCAGCTCGAGGACGGGACGTGTGTCATCGGCGAGCTCGACGGAAAGGGGAAGTACACCCTGCAGAGCGGCGGGGGCCGGGAGTCGGTAGACCCATTCGTGGCAGAGCGTCAGCGGGAATCTCATCTGACAATGCTCGGGCACAAGGTGCTTCGGTTTACGTTTGATGAGCTCAAGAATCCGGGGAAGCTGGTTGAGAAGATGAGGTTAGCGGGTATTCCGCGACGGCCCGATTTGGCTGAGGAGTGGAGACGTCAGTGGTATGGGCGCTGAGAGGTTTTGTCTCGATCTGTAACATCAGGGGGCCCAATAACCCAGTACCTGTTACAGATTGAGACATTTCCCTGGTTTCGCTGGGGTGGGACTGCAACGTATTCCGTCCCCCACATCCTCTCGTCCCTCCGTTAACCGATATGTTCGACTTTAGGTCGCTGCATTAGGTGATAATGGACAAATGTTCAAGTTAATCGTGAGGGAGGAGCTCGATATGGCGTCTGCCGATCGTTCTACGTTGTTTATCAATGCGACCATTCTGGATGGTTCGGAGCATATGGAGCCGCAACCCGATATGGCCGTGGCCGTTGAGCGCGGTGTCATCACATGGATGGGGCCGAGTGCTGTGGCGCAGGCGCCCGCGGGTGCCGAGGTTATCGACCTGGGTGGTGCGTATCTCATGCCCGGTCTCATCAATATGCACGTGCACCTGTGCGGCTCGGGCAAGCCTGTCTCGGCCGGCGATGCGGGCGCGCTGATGAAGAAGCTCGATAATCCCGTGGGCCGCACCATCGTCCGCCGCATCCTCAAGGGCAGTGCCCAGCAGCAGCTAGCAAGCGGCGTGACCACGGTGCGCGGCGCGGGCGACCCGCTGTTTGCCGATCTGGCCGTGCGTGATGCTATCGATGCCGGCAAGTATCAGGGTCCTCGCCTGGTGGCGCCGGGAACGGGCATCACGGTGCCGGGCGGCCATGGTGCGGGACTGTTCGCCCAGGTGGCCAACAGTCCCGCCGAGGCAGCCGAACAGGTGCGCGACCTGTATGCGCGTGGTGCCGACGTCATTAAGCTGTTCGTGACGGGCGGCGTGTTCGATGCGACCGAGGTGGGCGAGCCGGGCGTGCTGCGTATGCCAGTGGAGGTTGCCGCGGCGGCAT
Organism: uncultured Collinsella sp.; assembly: GCA_902478825.1. GTDB lineage: Bacteria > Actinomycetota > Coriobacteriia > Coriobacteriales > Coriobacteriaceae > Collinsella. The sequence goes on along the minus strand of CABSMK010000085.1, from coordinate 3,232 downwards.
GCAAGGCGGCGCACGATATGGGCCTTCCGGTTATGGCCCATGTCGAGAGTACCGAGGGCGTGAAGGCCGCGCTTGAGGCCGGCGTTGACACGATTGAGCACGGCGCTCTGTTGACACCCGAAATCTTGGAGCTGTACCGTGGCGCCGCGGGCACGCAGCTCGAGGGGCGTGCTCCGAGTGTGACCTGCACTATCAGCCCGGCGCTGCCGTTTGTATTGCTCGACCCGGAAAAGACCCATTCGACCGATACACAAAAGAAGAACGGTGACATCGTGTGCTCGGGCATCATCGAGAGCGCCCGTGCCGCACTGGAAGCTGGCGTTAAGGCGGGCCTTGGCACGGACTCGAGCTGCCCGTTCGTGACGCAGTACGACATGTGGCGTGAGGTGGCCTATTTTGCCAAGTATGTCGGCGTGGGCAACGCTTTCGCGCTGCATACGGCCACGCAGGTCAATGCCGAGCTGCTAGGGCTGGGCGGCGAGACCGGCACAATCGAGTGCGGCAAGGCCGCCGATATTCTGGTGACGCGCGAGAACCCGCTCGATGACCTGTGCGCACTGCGTGATCCGACGCATGTGATGTGTCGCGGTGATCTGGTGCGCAAGCTCAAGGTGAAGCGTATTCCCGAGGTGGACGCCGAGCTCGACGCGATTATGGCCATGCCTGCCGAAGCGCTTGCCGAGGAGCTGGCCCGCGACGGTGTGGCGTAGACGAGACAAAGGGACAGCTCCGTTGTCGCATACAAAAAGCCGAGGTCTCAACACGGGGCCTCGGCTTTTTTCGAACAAATACTTAAGACTGGGACAAACAAACCTGATTAATTGTCCCGCGTGCGGCGGCTAGGAGCGCGTTTCCATCTTGGCGTGGCACTTGGGGCAGGTGACGCGGATCTTGCCCTTGCCCTTGGGGACGGAGAGCATCTGGCCGCAGTTGGGGCACTTGAGGTATGCCGTGGTCTTGCGGCCCTTCCACATCTTCTTGGCTGTGCGCTTGGCACGTTCAAAGTCTTCCTTGCTAGTACCGGCTGCGCGCGAGGCGTTGGCCGCTGCAGCTCCGCCGCCCAAGCTAGCTACAAACTTGCCCAAGCCGGGTACGTTTGCAGTCGCGGCGACAAAGGCCTCGTTCTCCTTACGACGTGCGTCGATATTTTTGGATAGGCCGCGCAGCACGCCAATCACGATTACGGCGATGGCAATCCAGCTGAGCCACTGGATGCGGGCTATCGATCCGATCATCGCGATGACGATGCCGGCAAAACCCATCACGATGGTGAGTTCATCGGCACCATTGCGACCCTTCATAAAGTCATTCATGCAAATTGCCTTTCGTTCGATATGCTGCACGCCTTTATACCCGATTTAGAGCAAGGGGGACAGGTTAATCTGCACCAATGTGGTGCAAACGTACCTGTCCCCGATACACCAAGATGGCGCAAAGCAGTCTGTCCCCAATGTCCCCAATTACTTGGAGAGCTTGTCGACGACGCGTTCGATTTCGGCGAGCTTGGCGGCTTTGAGGTCTTCGTCGCCCGATTCGATTGCCGAAGTCACGCAGCCCTCGATATGCGCCTTGAGCACGTCGGCGTTAATGCGCGCGAGGAGCGCCTGTGTGGCCATGAGCTGCGTGGAAATATCGACGCAGTAGCGGTCCTCCTCGACCATCCGCAAGATGCCGTCGATCTGGCCGCGTGCCGTCTTGAGCATGCGGGTCACCGATTTGTGGTCTGCCATCATGGCGGGTCCTCGTTTCTGGTCGATCTTCCGGTTGCCCCCGTCAGTTGCGGTGAAATACGGACTGTTTAAAGGCCCAGGGCGGCTCAACAGTCCGTATTTCACCGCAACTTCTGAGGATTGAGTAGGCGGCGTCTGCTACGCGGCGGTCACGGACAGGGCGTGGAACTTCTCGCCGGCGCCCTCGACGGCGGCGGCGAGCTGCTCGGCGGTCACGGTGTCGGCGCACTCTACCTGGACGGTCTGGGTCTCGTGATCGGCGTCGGCGTCGGTCACGCCGGCAACGTTGAGCAGTGCCGTCTCGACAGTGGCGTCGCAGTGGCCGCACATAAGGCCGGAAGTCTTGATTGTGTAACGCATGGGTATTCCTCTCTGTTATGTCGGCTTTCCCAGGCAGCCGACCTTGACCTTCAAGCCATCGCTCGCGTACCAAAGTGCGCGTCGCTCCTCTTTCGGGTCAATCTCGGGCGTCTGGAAAACCCGTTCTAGATGGACTTAATGGTGAGCCTATTTTGCCACTTTTGGCTTAAAGGATTTCAGGCGCAGCGCGTTGCTTACGACGCATACGCTCGACAGGCTCATGGCCGCGGCGCCAAACATCGGCGAGAGCTGCCAACCGGTGAGGGGGAAGAACGCACCCGCGGCGAGCGGAATGCCGATGCCGTTGTAGAACAGCGCCCAGAACAGGTCCTGCTTGATGTTGCGGATCGTGGCGCGCGAAAGCTCGATGGCGCGGGCGACGTCCATGAGGTCGCTGCGCATGAGTACCACGTCGGCGCCCTCCTTGGCGATGTCGGCGCCGGTGCCGATCGCAAGGCCCACGTCGGCGCGCGCCAAGGCGGGGGAGTCGTTGATGCCGTCGCCCACCATGGCGACCTTGCCGCCCGCGTCTTGCAGCTCGCGCACATGGCGCTCCTTGTCGGCGGGGAGGACGTCGGCGATGACCTGCTCGCTACTCAGTCTCACGCGGCGGGCGATCGCTTCGGCGGTGACGCGGTTGTCGCCGGTGAGCATGCGCACGTCGACGCCGAGCTTGCGGAGCGCGGCGATGGCCTCGGCGCTCGTCTCCTTGACCTCGTCAGCCACGGCAATGGTGCCGGCAAGCTCGCCGTTCTTGGCAAAGAACAGCGGCGTCTTGCCTTCGGCGGCAAATTGCTCGGCAAGACCCGCGGGCACGGTAACGCCCAACTCGTTCATCAGGCGCACGTTGCCGGCGGCAATGGCGTTTTGCCCTTCGCGCGCCGTAACGCCTCGCCCGGGCACGGCAGTAAAGTCCTCGACCATGCGCGCGACGATCCCGCGTGTCTCGCACTCGGCCATAATCGCCTCGGCCAGCGGGTGCTCGCTCGAGCGCTCCAACGCGGCGGCCAGCTTGAGCAGCGCCTTTTCGCTCATGGCGGGCAATCCGTCGGCGCGCGTGGCTACCACGATATCGGTCACGGCAGGCTTGCCGCGAGTGACCGTTCCCGTCTTATCGAGCACCTGTCTCTTATACACATCTG
>CABSMK010000084.1 GCA_902478825.1 uncultured Collinsella sp. | reverse complement strand
CATGTCTCGTGGGCTCGGAGATGTGTATAAGAGACAGACACCTTATCGTCGCCGATGCGGCCGATGGTGGCCTCGTGGCCGATGTCGACGTTCTTGGCGCGGATGTCCATGGCCGGAATAGTGTCGGAGCGGCTTTGGTCGTCGAGCATCAGCGACTGGCAGCTCACGGTTGCCTTGGAGCCCTCGGCCTTGGGTGTCGCCACAATAGAGCTGCGGAAGGTCTGAATGCCGCCACTCTTGGAGATGCCCTTGGTCTCGACGGTTGCCGAAGTATCGGGCGCGTTGAGCACGACCTTGCAGCCGGTATCCAGGTTCTGGCCGGCGCCGGCAAAGGTAATGCCGGTAAAGCTCGAGCGGGCGCGGCGTCCGCTGAGCACGCTCATGGGGTAGAGGTAGCCCACGTGGCTGCCGAAGGAGCCGCTGATCCATTCGATGTCGCCATCCTCGTCCACGCGCGCACGCTTGGTGTTGAGGTTGTACATGTTCTTGGACCAGTTCTCGATGGTCGAGTAGCGCAGGTGCGCGCGCTTGCCCACAAAGAGCTCGACGGCGCCGGCGTGGAGGTTGGCCACGTTGTACTTGGGCGCGGAGCAGCCCTCGATAAAGTGCAGGTCAGCGTCGTCCTCGACGATGATAAGCGTGTGCTCAAACTGGCCGGCGCCCTTGGCGTTAAGGCGGAAGTAGCTCTGCAGCGGGAAGTCCAACTTGGTGCCCTTGGGCACGTAGACAAACGAGCCGCCCGACCATACGGCGCCGTGCAGGGCCGCAAACTTGTGGTCGGTGGGCGGGATGAGCGTCATAAACTTCTCGTGGATGAGCGGCTCCCACTGCGGGTCGTGCAGGGCCTCCTCGATGCCGGAATAGACGATGCCCATCTTGGACGCCGTGTCCTGCATGTTGTGGTAGACCAGCTCGGAGTCGTACTGCGCGCCGACGCCTGCCAGGTAGCTGCGCTCGGCCTCGGGGATGCCCAGGCGCTCAAAGGTGTTCTTGATGTCGTCGGGCACCGACTCCCAGTCGTGCTTTTGATCGGTGTTGGGTTTGACGTAGGTGACGATGTTGTCCATGTCCAGGCCCTCGATGGAGGGACCCCACGTCGGGTCGGGAAAACGATTAAAAATCTCGAGGGACTTGAGGCGCAGGTCAAGCATCCACTGCGGCTCGTCCTTTTTGGCGCTGATCTCGCGCACGATGTCGGGCGTGATGCCGGCGTCGAGGCGCTCGAATCCCTCCTCGCCATAGGTGAAGTCGTAGAGGCTGCGGTCGATGTCCGCGACCTCGGTGCGGTTCTTGGTCATTGCGTCGCCCCTTTACGCCTGCTGCTCGGCAGCGGCGGCCTCGGCCTGGGCGCGCTGCTCGGCGGCCTCGCGCTCGAAGGTCTCAAAGCCGTTCTTGTCGATCCAGGGGATCAGCGAGGCGTCGTCCTCGCGCACGATGTGGCCCTTGACCATAACGTGGACGCGGTCGACATCCAGGTGCTCCAAGATGCGCGTGTTGTGCGTGATGATGAGCATGGAGCCGTCGCAGCTCCTGCGGTAGGCGTCCATGCCGTGGCTGACGGTAGACAGGGCGTCGACGTCCAGGCCCGAGTCAGTCTCGTCTAGGATGGCGAGCTTGGGCTGCAGCAGCAGAAGCTGGAGCATCTCGACCTTCTTTTTCTCGCCGCCCGAGAAGCCCACGCCCAGCTCACGGTTGAGGTAGGCGGTGTCCATGTTGAGCTCAGCCGCGAGCTCCTTGACGCGACGGCGGAATTCCTTGCCCTTCATCTCCAGGCCGGGGCGGCCGGCGATGCTGGCGCGCAAAAAGCTCGACAGCGGCACGCCCGGAATCTCGACCGGGGCCTGGAAGCTCAGGAACAGGCCGGCGCGCGAGCGCTTGTCGGTGGTGAGCTCGGTGATGTCCTGGCCGTCAAAGACGATGCGGCCGTCGTTGACCGTGTAAACGGGGTCGCCCATGACCAGGTGGCCGAGGGTGGACTTGCCGGCGCCGTTGGGACCCATCAACACGTGGGTCTCGCCGGCGGCGACGTTGAGGTTGACGTTGTGGAGGATGGTCTTCTCGTCCACGGAGGCGGTCAGACCTTCGATGGAAAGCAGCGGATTTGCGCTCATGCTGTCCCTCTCTGTATATGGTGTACTCATAGGTGTACTAAACCCTAGGAATCTTCTCGGAATAAAGTTACTATGGGTTCGGCGTTAGTCAAGGAAAAACCCGACTAATCCACTCGACTTTTCAAATTCTGGGACAAAATAACCTGTTGTGTTTGTCCCACTTACTTTAAATTTGGGACAAACAAACCTGGTTATGTTGTCCCAGATGCGATGGGAGGGTAGGTATGCTCATTTCTTCCAAGGGCCGCTATGCCCTCCGGTTAATGATCTATATCGCGGCGCTGGGCGACGCCGAGGGCAAGATTGCCTTGCGCGAGGTTGCCGACCGCGAGCATATCTCGCAAAAGTATCTGGAGCAGCTGGTTCGTCCGCTTATGAAGGCGGGCCTGCTTAAGAGCGTGCGCGGCAAGGGCGGCGGCTACATGATGGCCAAGGACCCGGTCGAGGTGCGTGCCGGCGACATCCTGCGCGCTGTCGAGGGCAGCACGGCGCCCGTGGCGTGCGACGGCATCGACAACAGCTGCGCCCGCAGTGACCTGTGTTCCACCGTCAAGTTCTGGCGCGGCCTGGACGATGTGATCGAAAAGTACGTCGACGGCGTGACGTTGGCCGACCTGGCCGCCGTCCCCGAAATCAACTTTGACATTAAGCTGTAGGGGTGCAAATGGCATCTCTCGACAAGGTGTACAAGCAAATCGAAGTTTTTGCTCGGGAATGTGACGCCGAGAAGGTCGTGTTGTTTGGTTCTCGTGCTCGAGGCGACAACTTGCCCAAGAGCGATATTGACATCGCCGTAGCAGGTTGCCGGGATTTCGGCCGTTTCTCATATTTGATCGAGGAACATCTTGATACTCTTTTAGATGTAGATGTCGTCAATCTCGACGAGTCCCTATCGCAGCAATTGCTCGATGAGATTGCCAAGGATGGTGTGATTCTGTATGAAAAAATATGAGAACTTTGTTAGCGCCTTGGCGAATCTTGAGGATGCGCCCAATCAGGATCTCAACAATGATTTTGTTCAGAGTGGATTGATTAATAAGTTCAATCTTCAATTTGAACTGAGCTGGAAGCTCCTTAAGCGTCTGCTCGAGTATGAGGGCGCCACGCTTGCCGCGTCGGGGTCTCCTCGTGCCATCTTGAAGGAGTCGTACCGATTCTACGACTTTATTGATGAGGCGGCCTGGCTAGACATGCTCAGAGACCGCAATACGAACGTCCATATCTACGACAACAAGCTCGCTCAAGATTTGATTCAGCGCATCTTGAACGTCTATATCCCCGCTTTCTGTCAGTTGAGGGACGGGCTGATGGAGCGATACGGCGAGCTTCTGATGGCGCCCGACGACCAGTTTGTTTAATTCCTTAAGATTTCGCGGAAGGTTGTTGCCGTTTACCGAGGGGTTGTTGTGCAACAACGGACGAGCTGCAATACTGATTCTATCTTTGCAAACTGCACTTTAACTACACCAATGCAGGGAGGATCTTATGCAGCCCAAGCATTCTGCTATTGTCGCGGGTCTGACGCTGGCGCTTTCGTTTGGCGCCGTTTCCGCGCCGGCACCCGCCGCTGCCGAGGAGCCCACGCCGGGCGTTGCCTCGGATGCCACCGATATCGATAAGGGCCTTTACACCCAACAGTCCTTCTCGGGCGTGCTGAGGTCGGTCCAGGGCGTTTCGTTTGTCAACGTGACTACCGAGATGAAGTACTTTACCAAGTACGAGAGCCATGGTAACTACAACCAGGGCTTTTCGTATGGTGACGGCTACAACGCGCTGGGCTATTACCAGTTCGACCGCCGTTGGTCGCTCATTCCGTTTATGAAGCAGGTCTACAACTACAGCCCCGAAAAATACAGCATGCTCAAGGATGCGATTGATCGCGGCAGCGAGATTTCCAACGCGAGCAATGCCATGTACGAGAACGACCAGCTTACCGAGCTGGGCCGTATTGCACAGGAGGCCTTCCAGGGTGCTTATAACACCGATCCTGCTGAGTTTTCGGCTCTGCAGGATGCGTATGCGTACAACTCGTACTATGCGGTGACCGAGGCGTGGCTTAAGAGCGCTCTTGGCATTGACATCTCCGGCCGCGCCGATTGCGTCAAGGGTATGGTGTGGAGCATCACCAACATGTGCGGTACCGGTGGCTGCAGAGACTTCTTCCGCTGGGCGAATCTTTCCAACGATATGTCCGACCGCGAGTTTGCGACGGCGCTCTCCAATAGCGTGGTCAACAATGTCGCCACCAAGTTTTCAAGTCAGCCCCAGTATCATGAGGGCTGGAAGAACCGCTACCGCAACGAGCTGAAGGACTGCTTGGTTTATATCGCCGAGGACGAGGCCGCTGCCGCTGCGACGCCCGTGCAGCCCGAGCCTGCGCCGGCGCCCTCGCCGACACCTGATTCGAATGACGGCTCGAGTGACGATGCCAACGATGACAGGATGGATGCGCCCTCGACCGATGCTGACGGTAATGGCTCTGCTGGTGGCACTACCAACGACGGCTCTACCTCGAACGGCTCCGATTCGAACGGCTCTGCTGCGAGCGATTCGCCTTCAAGCTCTGCCGGCAATACGGACAGCGACGCTTCTGGTTCGACCGACGCTGGCACCTCTAACTCATCTACCGGCTCGAGCGATTCGTCCGTTGACACCGGCTCTAACAACGGCTCCGGCTCTGACACGACCCCTGATTCCGATGCTTCCAAGGACGACTCGAATAAGGCGCCGGACGCTCCCGTTGCTTCGCCGGACAAGAAGCCTTCTTTCTCCGAGCAGCTTGGTTCTACGCTGGGTTCTTCGCTGATGGCTGGCGTCAATAACGGCTCGGCCCAGAACAAGGACAACTCTGATCAGGTTTCCACGGAAAAGACCGAAGCCGCAAAGGGCGACTCCAAGGACAAGGCTTCCGAGAAGGCTGAATCCGATAAGGGTCCTAGCTCTGATGAGAAGGGCGACAAGTCCGGTCAGAAGAAGGACGAGAGCAAGACCGAGGGCGAAAAGAAACAGCCCGAAGACGACGACAAGAGCGGTGCTGACAACCAAGTCCAAGAGCAAAATGACTCCAAGACGGTGACCACTACAACCACGACGACTACAACGACCAAGTCATCTGGCGGTAACATGCCCAAGACGGGCGACCTTATCGTTATGGCGAGCCTTGCCAGTGCAAGCTTGGCCACGCTGGGTGCCACGTCTATTGTGAGTGGCAAGCATAAGCTCGATCAGCAAAAGAAGGCTGCTGGGCAGAACGACTCCGAGGAGTAGTCCCTTTCGGTTGCCCGACAACTAAAGATTCGCAATGGGGGCCGGTGCAGTTGCATCGGGCCCCATTTTGTTGCACAACGATTTGTTATGCCCCCTCAAGGCCTTTGTTCCTACCGTTGCCCGATGCCTTTGCACGGATCCAGCGTTGCACTTGAACTGCTCGCTACAATGGGCTTCGTGCTGCGTTTTAGGGAGAAGTTACGGTGTCTGAACAGGAGTATTGCAACAGTGACGATACTTTTGGCGTACGGCTTGTCAACCATGTCGATGATGCGGTTTTGCCGGTCGGTGTGCATGATTTTGCCGATGCCATTGGTCGTTGCATGCTGGTTGACAAGACCATGTTTATTGCCGATGTGTTGGACTGCGACGCGTCCGTTGTGGTGTGCTGTCGACCCGAGGGTTTTGGCAAGAGCATGAACTTGTCGATGCTCAGGGCTTTTCTGGAGCGTCCAGCGGTCGGTCGCTCTGGTCAGCGTTTGTTTGCCGATGCTCAGATTTGGGATGCAGACGGCGGGCGCTATCGGGATGAGTACGCTTGCTATCCGGTGATATCGCTGGACTTTTCTGGCGCTGCGAGGCGTGGCCCCGCTGTTGCCGGCGTCGTGCGCGATGCCCTTTCGGGCGAGTGCGCTCGCTTGTTGGCGCTCTTGGAGGCTCCGGACTTAGCTCGAGATAAGGTGCGTCACATCGAACGCGTTGCGCGTGGTGCGGCGAGCGAGGATGAGGTCGCCTCGGTGCTTGGCGTGCTCATAGAGCTGCTGGAGATGGCCTGCGATGAGCAGGTTGTATTGCTCGTTGATGGGTACGACGCGGCGTGGTTGGGCCGTGTGAGCGCGAGTGTCGCTTCCGACGCCGATCCGGCAGAACTACTTGACCGTGTGTTGTTTGACGCCATTGCCACTGCGCGCGATTCGTTGCGGCTGACGTGTCTGATGGGGGAGTGTCCCGGTCCTGCCGAAGCGGCGCTTTCTTCGCGCGGCTGCTCGTATTGCCTGACGACGCCGCTGTCGGCGTGGTGTGACCGTTGGTTCGGTTTTTCGGATGCCGAGGTCCAGGCTCTTTTGAATCATGCTGGGCGCGAGGAATACCTGGATGATGCGCGTGAATGGCTCGAGGGGTATCGGTTTGGCAGGGCCTATTGCTCGAGTCCAGAGCGTGTGATCGGTTTTCTGGGCCGAGGCTGCACGGCGCCTGTGCGTGCCGATCTGTATGGATATGCCGATTGCCTGAGTAGGGTAGTTGCCGGGTGGAATCTCGACCGCCTTTCGGTCTTGTTTGATTTGCTCGAGGCCCATGGGTGCGCTGAGGTCCCGCTTTGTTTGGGCGCTGCAGAGCCAAATGTCTCGCCTGACGATGGCATGTGGACAGCGCTGTATCTGTCCGGTTTTCTCACGACGGATATGACTGAGGGGCCAGAGCATGGCGATCGGCTCCGTGCTTTGCGATTGCCCAATAAAGAGCTTCGCCAGGCCTTGCGTCTAGTGATTGTTGAGTGGTTTGAGTGCGCTGCCGAAGACATTCGAGACGTCGATGCGTTTCGCGACGGGCTGTGCCATGGGAACGAGGACACCGTGAGGCGGGCGCTAAGCCGCATCCTGGGGGATGCGGGTATCGGTGAGACCGACCCAGATAAGCCGCTGCCATATCATCTGCTCTTGCAGGGGCTCTGCTTTGGCTTGCCGGGCTATGCCAATCCTGCTTCGAGGCGAAAGTGTGGCGCGGGTCGCTGGGACATCCAGGTTTTTCCTACGGGCGCTGTGTTCGACGTAGCTGACACGATCGGCATGCTGGACGAGCGCCCGCTTATAACGATCAATATGATGTACGACCCCGATGTGGATGCGCTGGGGTTGGAATTGCTGGCCGTGCAGTCGCTACTCGACATAGAGCGCGACGGCATCGACGAAATTCGTGTACCACGCCCCGGCGTTGGCCGCATGCGCTGGGGGTTCGGTTTTGATGGGCAGCATGTGGCTACGGTGTGCCAACGGCTTTAAGCGCCGAGGTGTTTCCGGCTTCCGTTACTCGGTGTCCTTCATGGGCGGCATGGGCTTCCAGTTGGGATCCTTGATGATCTGTCTCTTATACACATCTGACGCTGCCGACGAATAGAGAGGTGTAG
>CABSMK010000083.1 GCA_902478825.1 uncultured Collinsella sp. | reverse complement strand
AGATGTGTATAAGAGACAGGGAGACGGGCGATTCATCGTAGTAAACCGGCATAGTTTTGAAATGGCATTAAATCGATAACAGCTATTTTGCTCTGCCGGAGCGGTTGGCCGTTGGGTAATTACCCTCGCAGATAGGCGATGGCGATTTGGGTGCGGTTGCGCAGGCCCATTTTGGCAAGGATTGAGCTGATGTGGTTGCGTACGGTGCCTTCGCCCATATAGGCGGTGGCGGCAATCTCCTTGTTATCGAGGCCGCGGGCGATGAGCTCGGCGACTTCGAACTCGCGGTCGGTTAGGCTGACAAAGGCCGCAGGCCGGCGGGGCGTGCCCGCCTCAACGTCCGTTCCGTCAAAATCGACGTCCTCGATCGTCTTGCCCTCGAGCACGCGTTTGCCATCCATGACCTGCGTCAACGCGGGAGGGATGGCAGCGACGTCGGTTTTAATCAAGTAGCCGCGCGCGCCCAGTTTGAGCGCCGACACAATGTATTCGTCATCCGAGAATGTCGTCAGAAACACCACGCGCGCCGCAGGGTCGCGCTCAAGGATCTCGCGTGCCGCCGAAAGTCCGTCGCGCCCCGGCATCTGAATGTCGAGCAGTGCGATATCGGGCGCGTGTTCGGCATAGAGCGAAACCGCGTCGTTGCCGTTGGCGCCGGTGCCCACTACCTCGATCTGCGGCTGGGCGCCCAGGATAATCTTGAGCGAATCGACCACCAAGCGGTCGTCGTCGACAACAATGAGCCTCATCGGGCGTCATCTCCTTGCTGCTTGGGAACGGTGGCAAACACGCGCCAGCCGGGGGAGCCGGCACGCGGGCCGGCGGTGAAGGTGCCGCCAAGCGCCTCGATGCGCTCGCGCATGGAGGCGAGCCCCATGCCCTCCGTGGCGCCGCGGCCGCTTGCTTGGACCCCGTCCGCGCCATCGTCGGTAACGATGAGCTGGTAAAACGACGGATGCTCCATGCACCGTACGGTGACGGTCTGGGCGCAAGCGTGGCGCATGGCGTTGGAAAGCGCCTCGCGCAGCACCGCCGCAAAGCAGTTGGCGACATTTGCGGGCGCATGCTCGGCCAAAACTTCAAGCTCAACCTGCGGGCCGCCGTCCGAGCGCGCGCCTTCAACAATGCGTTCGAGCTGCACGGAAAGGTCGACGGCGTTGTCGTTGAGCGCGTGGACGCTGACGCGTACGAGCTGGAGCGCCTCGTCAACCGTGCGTTTGACGTCGGCGAAATCGGCGGCGACGCCAGGCTCGTCGGCGTGGACCACGCGAAGGGCTTCGGCCTGCAGCGAGGCGCGCGTGAGCTGGTGGCCGACGTTATCGTGGATCTCGCGCGCGATACGGGCGCGTTCGGCGAGTGTCGCGAGCTCGACTTCGTAGTCCTGGCGGTCGGCAAGATCGCGGTTGCGCGCTTCGAGCGCGAGGGCTCGTTCCTGCAGCTCGTCGCGGGTACGGCGCATGCGCTTTTGCTCACGCTCCAGCTGGGCTGTGCGCAGTGACAACAAGGTGGCGGCAACCGAAAGGATAGCGGTCAGCAGAAGCGTTCGGGAGGTGAGCGCGTCGGTGCGAAGGTCCGCGACGAGCGCAAGGGCAAAAGCGGAGCCAATGCCCAGCGCGACCCAGGCGTGCTCACGGCGCACGCGCCGCGCGATGTCATAGAGAGCGAGAGGCGCAAACGGCACAAACGGCGGCACGAAGACAGCCGCGATGATGCAGGCGTAGCTCGCGGCCTCGCTCACACGGCGGGCGCGGTTTCCCTGTACGACCTCGGCCAGCGAGGTGGCAATAACGCCAAGGCAAAACGCCGCGACCAGGCGAGCGTCCACGGCAAGGCCCATGGCGGCCGCAATACAGCACGCCAGCACGATCGATTTGTCGAAAAGCCTGTTCATACGGGTATTGTACGCGAAGCCGCGCGTGGTGGAGGGACCGCCTGCGCAACCGTGACATTCCTCCCACGCGGCAAAGCGGGGACGTCGGCAGGCCGCACGGCCAAGCTCCGCACTCGTGACAAAGCTCACTGGTGCGCGCCGCTCGCTCCTGCGATGATGCAATCGTACCGGGCCGCAATCAACAGAAGGGCCGCCTCATGACAGACATCGTCCACGTCGAAAACCTCGTCAAGCGCTACGACGACCTTATCGCGCTCGACCACTTTAGCCTGAGCATCGCCCCCGGCGAGATCTTTGGCCTGCTGGGCCCCAACGGCTCGGGCAAGACCACGTCCATCAACTGCATTCTGCAGCTGCTCGCCTACGACAAAGGCACCATCGAGCTGTTCGGCGAGCCCATGACGCCCGCCCGCTACGACCTCAAGCGCCGCATCGGTGTGGTGCCGCAGCAGGTGGCGGTGTTTGACGAGCTTACGGTGCGCGAGAACATCGACTATTTCTGCAGCCTTTACGTCAACGACCGCAAGCGCCGCCGCGCGCTGGTGGACGAGGCGATCGACTTTGTCGGGCTGGGCGACTTTACCAAGTTTCGCCCCGGCAAGCTCTCGGGCGGCCTGGCGCGTCGCCTCAACATCGCCTGCGGTATCGCGCACAAGCCCGAGCTCATCTTCTTTGACGAGCCCACGGTGGCGGTCGACCCGCAGAGCCGCAACGCCATCCTGGAGGGCATCTGCCGCCTGCGCGACGAGGGCGCCACGGTGGTGTATACCAGCCATTACATGGAGGAAGTCGAGCAGATTTGCAGCCGCATCATGATCATGGACGGCGGACGTGTGCTGGCGCAGGGCACCAATGACGAGCTCAAACGCATGATTCAAATGGGCGAGCGCGTGACTGTCGAGGTCAGCGCCGTAGAGACCGCCACGGTCGAGCGGCTGCGCGCCCTCGAGCACGTGCTTTCGGTTGAGTTGTCCGGCGGCGAGCTCGTCTGCACCTGCGAAGCGAGCCCGCACAATTTGGTCGACATCCTCGACACGCTGCGCGCCGCCGATGTGGCGCTCGGCCGCGTGTGGAGCGAGCCGCCGACCCTCAACGACGTGCTCCTCGAGATCACCGGCCGCGAGCTGCGCGACTAGGGGGCAGCCATGTTCAACACCATTATCATCACGGTCAAAACGCTGCTGCGCCGGCCGAGCACGTGGGTCTGGGGCGCCCTCTTTCCCATCGCACTTTCCACGATGTTCATGTTTATGTTTGCGAATCTGAGCTCCGACGGCACGGTCGACCCGGTACCGGTTGCCGTCATAGCGGGCGAGGCCTGGGACGCCTCGACCTTTAAGGACGTGGCGACGTCGCTTGCCAAAGAGAGCGACAATCAGCTGCTCGAGATCCACGAGTGCGACGACGCAGCCGATGCGAACCGTGCGCTTAAGGCCGGCGAGGTCGCGGGCATCTATACGGTCGACGACGCGGGCGCACCCAAGCTCACGTTGCTGTCGAGCTACGACAGCTCGCGTGCCTCAACGGTGCTCACTGACCGCAGCATTCTGGAGACGGTGGCAAGCTCGTATACACAAAATGCCGAGCTCATGTCTCAGATTGCCCAGGACAACCCGGCGGCGCTCGCCGACCCGGAGGCGGTTGCGCGCGCCCTGTCGCTCGAGGGCGGCACCCGCCGCGTAAGCCTGACACGCACCACGCCCGATGGCACGGTCATCTACTATTACGCGCTCTTTGGCCTGGTCGCGATGATGTCTGCGGAGTTTGCCGCCTTGAGCGTCGTCGATCTGCAGCCCAATCTGTCGGGCCTTGGCGCGCGCCGCTGCGCGGGCGGTCTTTCCAAAACGGCGTCGCTGGCCGGTATCTTTGTGGGCTCGTGGCTGGTCTCCTTTGCCTCGATGGCGATCGCGATCGGCTACGTGCGCCTGGTTGTGGGCGTCGACTTTGGCGGGCGCGAGGGGCTGTGTCTGGTGGGCGGTGCCGCTTCCGCGCTTGCCGCCACGGGCTTGGGACTCTTTGTGGGCACGCTTCCCGTTAAGGGCGGCAAGGCATCCAAGTCGGGCATCCTCACAGGCTTTGCCACCACGTGCGCTTTGTTCGCTGGGCTCTACGGCGAACCGGCGATGGCGCTTGCCGATGACGTCGCCCGCGCCTGTCCGGCCGAGTGCTGGCTCAACCCCGTCAAGCTCATCTGCGACATGTTCAACCGCCTGTATTTCTTTGAGGACCTGGATCCTTTTGCCGTTCGCGCCGGCGCACTGGTCCTCATGGCACTGCTGTTCGTTGCCGCCGCCACGCTGATCTTTGGAAGGAGCCGCTATGAGCACCTTTAAGACCGCGCTTCGCATGGCGCTCGCTCACCCGTTCTACCTGCTCATCTACACGGTGTTCATTTCGCTGATGGGCGTATTCATCGCGGCATCGGTGAGCTGGAACTCGTCGCAGCTCACCGAGTACAAGCCCTACGACGCCAACGTGATCGTGGTCGACCGCGATGGCAGTGATCTTTCACGTGCGCTCACCAAGCACCTGGGGTCGCGCTTTGAGTTGGTCACGGGCGTCGGCGACGATACCTACGATCTTGCGGACGCGCTCTCCAAGAGCAACAGCGCCAAGGGTAGCGCCGACTGCGTGTTCTTTATCCCGGAGGGGTTTGAGAACGACCTGGTCGCGGCCGCCCGCGCGGGGGAGGCCCTGCCCAAGCTCGATGTGACCTACGGTGCCGGCACCATGGCGGCGGCGCTTTCGTCTGCTGAGGCCTCGCGCTGGATTTCGCTCGCGGGCGCTGCAGCGGCCCTAGAGCCCGCCGCCTCTAATGGTAGCGTCGCCAAGGCCGCCGAGCATGCCGCCGCCAAGCGCGCGGAGGTCCAGATCGAGCAGGTCAAGGTCGACTCGACTGCCGCCGCCACGCTCGAGTCGTACTTCAACTTTGGCGCGTACGCGATCATCTCGTCGGTCATCGTGTCGGTGGGCTTGGTGTTTTCGGGCATGAACGAGCCCGAGCGCGTGCGCCGCATGGATGCCGGCCCAATCTCCGATCGCCAACGTTCGCTTGCCGTGTTTGCGGCCGCCGCCGTGCTCACTGTCTGCATCTGGCTCGTGCCGAGCATGATGGGTGTCGTGGGTTTTGCCGGCGCGGTCGCCGAGGTCGGCGTGGGCCGTGTGTGTCTGGCGCTGGCGGCGACGTTTGCCCTGGCGTGCACGCCGCTGGCCGTTGGCTTTGCGCTTTCGAGCCTGGGTGCGCGCGAGGAACTGCTCAACGGTGTGGGCAACCTGCTTGGCATGCTCATGACGTTTTTGGGCGGCGCTTGGATGCCGCTGTCGCTGATGGGCTCGGCCGTGCAGACGGTGGCGCACTTTGTGCCGACATATTGGGTGAACGATGCGATCGGCAAGGCGCTCGCCGCGGACCTGACGTCCACCGTGCTGGGCGACATCGCCTGCGATCTGGGCGTCACGGCACTCTTTGCCGTGGCCATCGCGGCCGTAGGCCTAGCCCTCGCCCATAACAAATCCCACGCCTAGCCACCTAGTCATTGGGTACTCATTGGGGACAGACTTAAACGACCAAGAGTGGTCATTGGGGACAGACTTAAACGACTAGCCATCGGGGACAGTCTTTGCCGATTCGCCGGCTCGCCGACCGGGCCGGCAAGGACTGTTCCCGGCTGCCGGCATATAAGGAACGTCCCCAGCTGTCGGGTGGCGAAAGAGTGTCCCTTGCGACTAGTCATTTAAGAACGTCCCCAATGACTAGTCTGAAATAAATCCCAGGCCTCACTCCAAATTAGTTCGCCATGGTTTACTATTACGCTCATAAAGTAGTACGAGGCTAACAATGGGGGATACCATGGCAACGCAGGAAGCCTACGTCCAGGTTAAGGATCTCAAAAAGCACTACGGCGACGGTGATGCGCGCCTGACGGTACTCGATGGCATCGACGCGTCCATCAACCGCGGCGAGATCTGCGTCATGCTGGGGCCCTCGGGCTCGGGCAAGTCGACCTTTCTCAACCTGATCGGCGGCCTGGAGGATGCCGACGGCGGTTCCATCATGGTGGACGGCTGCGACCTCACGGTGCTCAAGCCTACCGACCTTGGCGAGTATCGACGCCGTGAGCTGGGTTTTGTCTTCCAGTTCTACAACCTGGTGCCCGATCTCACCATCAAGGAGAACATCGAGGTCACGGCGCACCTGTCCAAAAACCCGCTCAACATCGACGAGCTGCTGCGTTCGCTGGGCCTTTACGAGCACCGCAACAAGTTCCCGCGCCAGGTCTCGGGCGGCCAGCAGCAGCGCTGCGCCATCGGCCGTGCGCTCGTCAAAAACCCGGGCCTGCTGCTGTGCGACGAGCCCACGGGCGCGCTTGACTACAAGACGTCCAAGGAAATCTTGCAGCTCATGGAGGATGTCAACCGCACCTACGGCTGCACCATCATCATTGTCACCCACAATGCCGCCATCGCGCGCATGGCCAATCGCGTGCTGCGCCTGCGCGACGGACGCATCGTCGAGGATGAGCTCAACGAGTCGCCCGTCGCGGCCGCCGAGCTCGATTGGTAGGCGGCGCCATGACACCTCTCGCAAAACGTCTCCCGCGCGAGCTGCGCCGCAATATCGGCAAGTACCTGGGCATCTTTTTGCTTATGTGCGGAAGCATCGCTCTCACCTCGGGATTTTTGCTCGCAGCGCATTCCATCGGCTGCCTTATCGATGACATGCGCGATGCGTACGCGATTGAGGACGGCCGCGTGACCACCTCCTTCGAGGCTACCGACGATCAACTCAAGGCCGCCGAGGATGCAGCCGGCGACGTCGGCGGCGTCACGCTCTACAAGAATTTCTCCATCGACGCCATCATCAAAAAGACCGCCGGCGACGACGGCACCAAGCGCACGCTGCGCACCTATGCGCACCGCGCTAAGGTGGACATTGCGTCCTACTGTGAGGGCAAGGAACCCAAGGCGGATGACGAGGTGGCCATCGACCGTGTCTTCGCCACCAACAACGACCTCGCCGTGGGTGATAAGGTCGAGCTTGAGGGCCGCACCTACACCATCTGCGGCATCATGACCCAGCCCGATAGCCAGGCGCTGTTCCTCAACAATTCGGACTTTACGGTGAACACCATCACCTATGGTGTTGCCGAGGTCACCGACGCCGGCTTTGCCGCGCTCGAGGATGCCGGCGGCGCGCCTGACTACACCTACTCCTTCACCTTTGCCGATCGCGATCTCTCCACTGCAGACCGCATCGATGCCGAGCAGGATATGGTCGAGGCGCTGACCGATGCCGATGCGTGCGTCGACGACCTGATCGATGCCAATTCCAACCAGGGCATTGGCTATGCGCGCGACGACGTGGACGGCGACTCCACGATGTGGATGACGCTGCTCGACATCATCATCGTGATCATGGCGTTTGTCTTTGTGGTGCTCACCGACGCCACCATCGAGGAGGAGAGCGCCATTATCGGCACGCTGCTCGCCAGCGGCTACCGCCGCCGCGAGATCGTGCTGCACTACCTGGCACTTCCCGCCATCGTGGGCGTGGTCGCGGCGCTTTTGGGCACTGCGCTCGGCGTTGTGTTCTTTACCGAGCCCATGCGCAGTCTCTACTACGGCTCGTACAGTCTGCCGCCCTTCCAGG
>CABSMK010000082.1 GCA_902478825.1 uncultured Collinsella sp. | reverse complement strand
ACCTCTCTATTCGTCGGCAGCGTCAGATGTGTATAAGAGACAGATGTAACGTTCGAGCTCTACCAGGCCCCCGCGAAGTCGATGGACGTGAGTGTGGGCTCGGGCGATGTGGAGATGACGGTTCCGAACTCTACGGGCTTTAAGGCAAGCCTCACCTTGGGCAGCGGCGACTTCGAGAGCGATTTCCTTCCGCTTGACTACGACGGCGAGACCATTTTGAATCTTGAATTCGATAATGGCGATAAGTCCGCCACGTATCGTTTTGAGGTTGGTTCGGGTGACATGTCATTTGATTCAGAGTGACGGGCGGTTATCGAAGACTTATAAACCATAGCTGCGCTGTTTGATGGAGGCGCCGGAGCCGTGACGGGCTCCGGCGCCTTTGCCTTTACAATGGGGTCATGGAACAGATTATCTTGAACATACTCGAGGCCCTGCGTCGCGGCGAGACCGTGGACGACAAAGCGCTCGTCAAACTGATACATGCTGAGGCGCGCCGTGAGGGTGCCGACAAACGCGATTTGGCCAAGCGCCGTCTGCTGCCGTTCTACCAGCGGGTAAAACGTGAGGAGCCGGCTCGTTGGGCTGGGTGGAATGTCGATGCCGAGCTGGAATGTCGACTGCTGCAGGTGCTGCGTATGAAGCCTCGTCGCACGGCTTCGGGCGTGGCGACCATTACCGTCATCACCAAGCCCTGGCCGTGCTCGGGCGATTGCCTGTTTTGCCCCAACGATCTGCGCATGCCCAAAAGCTATCTGCACGCCGAGCCGGCGTGCGCCCGTGCGGAGCAAAACTGCTTCGACCCGTATCTGCAGGTGAGCGCTCGTCTGACCGCGCTTTCGCAGATGGGACATGCGACCGACAAGATAGAGCTCATCGTGCTCGGTGGCACCTGGAGCGACTATCCGGAAGGCTATCAGACATGGTTTATGTCGGAGCTTTTCCGTGCACTCAATGACGATGCCGTCGCCGGCGTGGCGGCAAACCCCATGTTGGCGCGTCCGGGCATCAGCCGTGCCGAGGCGGGGCGTCTGCTCGATGACGCTCCCGCCGATGCCCTGCCGCCGGTGGTAGTAGAGCGCCGTGAGCGCTATCGGGCCGCCGGTATTGCGACAGACGAGGCCGAGCTTGCGAGTGGTGTCGCTGGCGAGCAGGAGCGCGTGGATGTTGCTGTGGGCGGCTACAACCGCGCGGTGCGTCGTCTGTACGGCCCCGGCACGCCGTGGGGCGAGGTTGCCGAGTGGCAGACGGCAACGATGGAGGAGCTTGAGCGTCAGCAGTGCATCAACGAGACGGCGAAGCATCGCGTGGTGGGGCTCGTTATCGAGACGCGCCCCGATGCCGTGACGCCCCAGGCGCTCACGCTTATCCGCCGCCTGGGTTGCACCAAGATTCAGATGGGCATCCAGAGCCTCAACCAGCATTTGCTCGATACCAACGAGCGTCGCATTTCGGTGGCTCAGATCGAGCGGGCGTTTTCGCTTGCGCGTCTGTTTGGCTTTAAGATCCACGCGCATTTTATGCTCAACTTGCTGGGCGCCACGCCCGAGGGGGACAAGCGCGACTACGAGCGCTTTATGACCGAGGGGGCCTTTATGCCCGACGAGGTCAAGGTCTACCCGTGCGCGCTCATCGAGGGCTCGCGTCTGGTGGGCCGCTATGAGCGCGGCGAGTGGCGCCCCTATACCGAGGAAGAGCTGCTCGATGTGCTGGCCGACGACATCGTGGTGACGCCGGCGTTCTGCCGCATCAGCCGCATGATCCGCGACTTTAGCTCCGACGACATCATGGTGGGCAACAAGAAGCCCAACCTGCGTCAGCTCGTTGAGAACCGCCTGGCTGCTCGGGGTGACGGTGCGACGGTGCGCGAGATTCGCTATCGCGAGATCAGTACCGCGGGTGCCGACCTGGATGAACTGTCTCTTGATGAGGTCGCTTACGAGACGCCGGTGACGCGTGAACGCTTTTTGCAGTGGGTGACGCCCGAAGGCAAGATCGCCGGCTTTTTGCGTCTATCGCTGCCCGTTCGCGCTTTTGTTGCCGCACATGCGGACGAGTTGCCGACGATGCCGGACGAGGCGATGATTCGCGAGGTGCACGTGTATGGCATGGCGGCACGCGTGGGTGACCAGGGCCAGGCGGCGCAGCATCACGGGTTGGGGCGTTTGCTCGTAGAGCGTGCGTGCGAGATTGCCCGGGATGCCGGCTATGCGCGCATCAACGTGATCAGCGCGATTGGTACGCGCGAGTACTATCGCCATTTGGGTTTTTACGACCATGGACTCTATCTGCAAAAGGAGCTCTAAATGAACAAGCCAAGTGTTTCTGCTGGCGTCGTTGCTGGCGTTGCTCTGGGAGCCGCGGCGCTTGGTGCGGCCGCTGTCGCTGTTCGTGCTGCCTGTCTGCAGGTTGCGCGAACCCGCAATGGGTTGGCGCGTGTGAAGCGTGTGCACGGTGAGAGCGGCGACGAGATTCGCGTGTTGGTGCAAGGCGGCGTCTACCAAAGCGCAAGCTACGTTGGCGAGCGTTGGGCGGAGCCCGTCTTTGCGTACTATCGTGCGTTTGACGACGTGTTTGAGGCCGAGGGCGCAATGCGCGACGCTTATGGTCACGGCATCGACCGCATGCTTATGCTGGGCGGCGGCGGGTTTGCTTATCCCAAGTTTGCGCTGATGTCGCACGAGGGCTTGCGCATGGACGTCATCGAGTATGACGGAGAGATTACGCGCCTGGCGCGCCGCTGGTTCTACCTAGACGAGCTGGAGCGCGCGGCGGGCGATCGCCTGCGGGTGATAACCGCTGAGGCTCGCTCGTATCTGGGTGTGACGAGCGTGGGCCATCGTCGCTACGACGTGGTCGTGAGCGATTGCTTTGGCGGTGCCGAGCCCGTACGCGAGCTGGCGACCGTTGAGGCGCTGCGCCTGGTGCGGGGCAGCCTGAACCCCGGGGGTATCTACGTGGCCAATATCGTGAGCGCAAACGAGGGGAGCGATGTGACGTTCCTGCGCGACTGTGCCGCCACGGCACTCGAGGTATTCGTCCACGCCTGGGTGGTCCCGTGCGGCGATGCGGAGTTCGGCGGCGAGGAGAACTACCTGCTCATCGCCAGCGACGGCAACTACGCCTTTGCCGAAGCCGTGCCCTTCGACACCGACTTCCTCGGCACCGTTCTTCACGACAAATAGGTCTCCCCGTCCCAAAAAGACTGGTCTTAGGCGTGGTCGCGCCAGCCGAGAACGCGCTGCTTCATGCCTTCGATGTCGAGCACGCCTTCGGCAAAGCCTTTGCGCACGAGCTCCTCGGGAACGTATTCGTCGTAGCGATCAAAATAAGGCACCTCGCCGGGATAGACGAGCTCGATGGGATTGAAGTCCTTCTCGGCCTCGGCGGCGAGCACCTCAAAGAACGTCTCCTCGTCAGCCTTCATCTTAAACTGCATAAAGTACGGGCGCGATGGGTCGAGTCCGCGAAGGCCCAGCTCCGCGGCACATTTAATCTTGAGCATACGTTCGAGCGCCAGAAAGGCGTAGCTGCCCAACCAGGGGAAGAGCACCCAGGTATCGCCGCCCAGGTTGATGAGTGGCTTGGTCCCTGCGCCCGAAATCTCGGCCGTATGGCGAGCCTGCGCCAAGCGGGCCCGCGCGTTACCCATAAGGTACGGATATGCCGCGTGCTCGTTGAGCGCCTTGCGCATGCGCTCGAGTACATGTGTGTTGATATCACCGGGGCAGTCGCCAAAGTAGGCCGGCACACGGCCCTTGACCTGCGTGGCAAAGACGGTATGGCGCTTCCAGTCCACTTCCTCGACGATCCAGCAGTGTCCGGCGATGGCGATGCGCTCACCGGGCGGTGGCGGGTTGACGATCGTGCCCAATTCGGCCGACTCGCTACGAACGGTGAACTCCTCGTTTTCCTGGAATACGGCGTAGAACTTAAAGTTGTTAATGATGCGCTCTCCCGCGAGACCCACGATGAGTCCGCCGCCCTCGGTGACCTGGATATGGTCGA
This sequence comes from uncultured Collinsella sp., assembly GCA_902478825.1. Lineage (GTDB taxonomy): Bacteria > Actinomycetota > Coriobacteriia > Coriobacteriales > Coriobacteriaceae > Collinsella. The sequence continues at coordinate 3,699 of CABSMK010000082.1, read as the reverse complement.
TCTTAATGAGGTGACGAAGCAATACGCGATAGTCATCGGCCGAGATGCGATGGAAATAGCTGAGCGTGAGCACGCGCTGGGCAAGTTCGGCCGGCGTGAGCTCGCCGGTGCTGGCGAGGGTCGACATAGTCTGGTGATAGAGCAGGCTGTAGGGGAGTCGATCGAGCTCGGGCGGCTCGACCCACTTTTCCTCGCGATAGAGTTGTACGAGCGCGATACCCTGCAGGAGCTTCCATGGAATGGTTTCGGGCATCATCGTGCGCGGTTCGGGCTCTTCCTCGCGCATGACAAACCACATCTCGGGCGGAAGGTCGCGGCGTCCCGTGCGGCCCATTCGCTGCAAAAAGGAGCTGACGGTAAACGGCGCATCGATCTGGAACGCGCGTTCCAGGCGGCCGATATCGATACCGAGCTCCAGCGTAGAGGTGGTGACGGTTGTCTGCGCCTGCTCCTCGTCGCGCATGAGCTCCTCGGCCGTCTCGCGCAGCGATGCCGAAAGGTTGCCGTGATGGATTAGAAAGCGGTCGGGCTCGTGTCGACTTTCGCAGTAGCTGCGCAGCATGGAACACACGGCCTCTGCCTCCTCACGCGAGTTGGCAAAGACCAGGCACTTGCGGCCGCGCGTATGCTCAAAGATATAGCCCATACCGGGGTCGGCGTTGTCGGGCGCCGTGTCGGTGGGGTTGAGAAGCGCCTGCTCGGTCGCTCGTGGGATGTCGACTTCGCCCTCGGGGGCCGAGGAAGTGCGACGGTCTTTGGGAGCGGCCTTGCCCCGTGCCCGCTCACGACGTTGACGGCGTTCCTCCTGTGTAAGCTGTCCGCTGTGGCGCACGTCTTGGGCGCCAGCCGGCAGCGCCGCGGGCGCCGCCGGCTCAATACGCTCGCAAGCAAGCATCTCGGCTTCTTGTGGACCCGTGCTCTCGAATCCCCGCTGCTGTGCCTGGGGACCCGAGTTGTAGAAGTGCTCCATGGAGATGCGCCACACGCGGCGCGGCTCCTCAAAGCGGGGGATAACGCAGTCGCGTCCCGTTCCCTGCGACAGGAAGGCGCCCGTGCGTTCCGGGTCCCCGATGGTGGCCGAAAGGCCGATGCGGCGAGGCTGCACGCCGGCCATGCGCGAGAGCCGCTCGATAAGGCAGAGCGTCTGCCCGCCACGGTCGCCGCGCATGAGCGAGTGGACCTCGTCGATGACCACATAGCGCAGGTCGCAAAACATGCGTGGGATCGCCATGTGCTTATGGATCAGGAGTGCCTCGAGTGATTCGGGCGTAATCTGCAAGATGCCGCTCGGCTTTTTGATGAGCTTAGTCTTGTGCGACTGCGAGACATCGCCATGCCAGTGCCAGACGGGGATGTCGGCCTCTTCGCACAGGTCATTGAGACGGACGAACTGATCATTGATGAGTGCCTTGAGGGGGCCAATGTAGAGGGCACCAACGCTTGCGGGCGGGTTCTCCCAAAACTCGGTCAGGATGGGAAAGAAGGCTGCCTCGGTTTTGCCGGAAGCCGTGGATGCCGTCAGGAGCACATTATCTTGCGTGTTAAAGATGGCGTCTGCCGCTGCAACCTGGATGGAGCGCAGACTCTCCCAATCGTGGGAGTAAATGAAATCCTGGATAAACGGGGCATATCGGTCAAAGGCGTTCACGGGACCTCCTCTCATCAACGGGCTGATCAACGCAACGGGCAACGGCTCGATATCTTGCAACATCGGCGTTTGCCCAGATAAAACCTACCAAAATAAACCTGTCCCTTTTTGGTAGGTTAGATGGTGAACTCGGCGAAGTTGTGGTCGCCGCCTGCGGTATCGGTGTCGCCTGTTGCTGCTGCCGGCACCAGCGCGTCGCCGCCGACGCTTTGCAGCAGCTCGGCTACGTTGGCGTCGGGGTTCTGGCATAGGATGTCGAGCAGCTCGATAAAGTCACGAATGACTTCACGCGGCGTCAGATGTGTGTCGGCTCCCACACGACCGAACTCGATCTTGAGAAAGTCCACCAAGTCGTTCTCGGTAAGCGTGGGCGTCCAGCCAAAGTATCCGGCATGGATCTGCATGAGTTTTTCGATCAGCACCAGCAGCTCCTCGTAGGTGAGTGGCTGCAGGTGGATGATGGGCGCGAGCATGTCCTTAAGGTCCTTGCGCGCAAAGCGACCCTGAGCGAGTCGGCTGCGCAGGGCCTCGTAGGAGAACACGCCACGGCGGCGGTCTTCGATGGAGGTTGGCGTGCCGCCCATGATCATGCCCAGGTACTGCGCCTTGCCCTGGAGCGTGTCGTTGTACATGGTCAGGATCTTCTCGTAGTTGTATTGGCGTGTGATGGCGTTGGGAATCTTATACAGATTCACGAGCTCGTCGATGAGCACCAGCATGCCCTTGTAGCCGCTGCAGACCAAAAAGCGCGCAATGAGCTTAACGTAGTCGTACCAGTCGTCATCGCTGATGATGGTCGAGGAGCCCAGCTCGGCGCGTGCCTCACTCTTGGTGCGGTACTCGCCGCGAATCCATTTGGTCACGCGGCTCATAGCCTCTTCGTCGCCCTCGGATACGGCCGCGCGGTAGCGGCGGAGCATGCGGGTGAAGTCGAAGCCGTGGACCATTTCCTCGAGCGGGGCCAGTTGGGCATTGACGGCAGACTCGTCGGCATCGGCACACGAGGCGACCCAGCGATCCAGGATAAGGTTGAGCGCACCGCCCTCGGGGCGCGTTTTAGTCGATATGTTGCGGATGAGCTCACGGTAGGTGGCAAGGCCCTGTCCCTGGCCGCCCTGCAGGCGGCGCTCGGGGGATAGGTCGGCATCGGCCACGACGAATCCCTCGCCCATGGCGTGCGTGCGGATGGTCTGGAGCAAAAAGCTCTTGCCGGCGCCGTAGCGACCGACCAGAAAGCGGAAGCTCGCGCCACCGTCGGCGATGAGACTCAGGTCGGTGAGCAGGGCGCGGATTTCGACCTCGCGCCCTACGGTGATGTAGGGAAGGCCGATGCGCGGGACCACGCCGCCCTTGAGCGAGTTGAGAATGACGGCGGCGACGCGCTTGGGCACGCGGGGTGCTGCGGATGCGGTATCACTCATAGTCTAGGTATCCTCTCACGTCTGCTTCGTAGTCCTCGATAATTTGCGGTCCTGCCGCGCCAAATTCAATTACGGTGTCACCCACCAGGTCAAAGAGCGCCTCATTGATGCTATCGACGAGCATGTCCTCGCTCTGACCCGACCTCTCCACTGCCGATTCCGTTTGTGCCGTGTCCTGCTCGAGCAGCGCGCGGAGATAGGCGTCTGCGGCAGGCGTGAGTTCGTTCGTGGCGTCAGCGGGCGCAGCAGCTGCGAACACGGGCGTCGGCGCGAGAAGCGGTGCCACGACACCAAACTGTTCGGTGGAAATGGTTGGCTCGTCGGCTTCGTTGCGCTCCGTGGGCGCCGCGATCGGCTCGGCCATCACGTCGGCCGCGGGCTTGGCTTCCGGTTGCTCGGATTCCGCCGTATCGACCTCTGTGGGCACATCGTCCTCGCGTTCCTCATCGATCAAAAGCGCTTCGCGCGTTTGCGCGGCGGCGCTCCGAATGTGCCCCAGCTGGCTCAAATCGATATCGATCTTGATGGGCTGGTGTGCGGCGTCCCACGAAAGCCATGCCATGATCTCGTCATCGATGATCTTGGCCAGATATTTGGGGACCTTCTCCTCCTTCAGGGGGTGGGTGGGGT
>CABSMK010000081.1 GCA_902478825.1 uncultured Collinsella sp. | reverse complement strand
ACGCCCGTGTCCCTCGGCATGAGCTTCGGCTGGTGCCGTGCCGCGGCGTAGCACCATGAACCCTCAACGGCCAGCTTCCTCACGAGCGCGTTGCCCGCGCCGCTGATGCCTCCGAGCCGCACGGAGTCGCCACTCGACCTCTGACTCGGCGCGAGGCCGAAATAGGCCGTGACCTGCCTTCCGGAACGGAACCTCGTGAAGTCGCCGACCTCGGCCGAGAAGGCTGCGGCCAGCGCGAAGGCGCAGCCCTTGATCGACTGGAGGGCGGCCACCTCCGCGGCGATCGGGCTGGCATCCACGGCGGCCCTGTACTCGGAGAGCAGGTCCGCCCGGGCCTCCGCCGCGGCCTCGACCTCGTTCCTCAGGGCGGCGAGCGTCCGAACCCCGCCATCGTCCTCCGGCCTGACCTTGTCGAGCCACCTCAGGAAGTCGTAGGCCCAGTACTTCCTCGGGTTGCCGGCGGGCGTGGTGCCGCCGTAGACGAACCCCCGCTTTGCGAGGAAGGCGAGCAGCCGCTGCTTGGCGGTCGCCAGGCGCGCGGTCGCCCCGTCGTAGGCGCCGGCGAGGTCCCTGATGCCTTCGACCTCGGGGGAGGGGATCCATACGGGGGAGATGTCGTGGGCGAGTATCGCCTTGGCCATCCTGGCGGCGTCGTTCCTGTCGTTCTTGGAGGCCGAGTCGGCGGCCGACCTGGGGATCTTCGAGACCGCGGCGACGACGCACTCGACGCCGAGCCCGGCGAGCTCCCTTTGCGGGGCGAAGCCGAGGTAGCCGCTCTCGTAGGCCGCGAGCGACGGCCCGGGGAACCCATCCATCCACCCGGCGATCTCGCCCCAGGGGTTGCCGGGGAACCTCCTCGTCACGGCCTCGCCGGTGTCCGCGTCGAGGGCGCAGACGGTGGTCGACCTCAGGTGGACGTCCATCCCGAACGCGGTAGAATACTTTGGCATGGGAGCCTCCCAACCTCGTTGCGGCGCGGCTGCGCCTATGGCACTTCAACATCATTGTCGCAGCCCCGACCCGCGGTCACGAGCGGGGGCTCCTATCTTTTTGGTGCCCTCGGATTGGGTCATAGTGTCTGTCGTTGCCAAGACATCGGCGTTGCCTTGGTCGCAAGTAGTCATTGGGGACGTTCTTTAATGACTAGTCGTTTAAGAACGTCCCCAACGACTACTTTTGGGCGCTTACCGTTAAGCGGAAGGGGTGTTATCGGCGGCCTTCTTTTGGGCATACAATTGTTATTGGCTTGCTGCGGTGAAGGCCTGTCCGCTCCGCAGCTGTTTTCTACGGTTAAAGGAGTATGTATGTCCGTTGAGGTCATGAGGTCTGTGATCGATGCTGCCGAGGGGCGCGTGCCCGTCGACACGCTGTTTACCAATGCGCAGATTGTCGACGTGTATGGCCAGCGTGTGGCGCCCGGTAGCGTTGCCGTCAAGGACGGTGTGATCGTCGGCGTGCTCTACGATGGTCGCGACGATGCCGCTGGCACCTACGAGGCAACTGAGGTCATCGACTGCCAGGGTCGCTATCTCGCTCCCGGTTTTATTGACGGGCATTTGCATATCGAGTCCTCGAACATCCGTCCCGCCGAGTATGCTCGCATGGCCGCGACGCGCGGTACTACCACCGCCATTGCCGACAGCCACGAGATTGCCAATGTTGCCGGTCTCGACGGCTTGCGCTTTATGATTGAGGACGGCCGCCGCGCACCCATCTCCATCAAGTACATGATGCCCTCGTGCGTACCCGCGCTGCCCGACGAGCAGGCCGGTGCCGTTATTTCGGCTGCCGATATGCAGGCGTTTTTTGCCGAGCATCCAGGCGATGTCTTTGGTCTGGGCGAAATGATGAACCTGCCGGGCGTCTTTATGGCCGACCCCGAGACCTGTGCTCGCATCGATGCTGCCAACCAGACGCCGTCCAAGCAGGTTGACGGCCACGCGCCGCTCGTTGCCGGCAAGGACCTCAACGCCTATGCCGCGGCGGGTATTATCGCCGACCACGAGTCGACGATTCCCGAGGAGGCGCTCGACAAGCTGTCTCGCGGCATGTACGTGATGCTGCGCGAAGGCACGTGCAGCCATGACCTGGCCAATTTGTCCCCGATGCTGCTGGAGAATCCTGCCCGCGCGCGCCGCTGCTGCTTTGCGACCGACGACCGCGCCCCTTCCGATGCGCTTGCGACCGGCATGATCGACAATGCCTGCCACGTGGCGATTGAGGCCGGTATCGACCCCGTGGTCGCTATCTCTATGGCGTCCCTCTCCACGGCCGAGGCGTTTGGCCTGGATCACGGCTGCCGCGACCCGCACGAGCTGCGTGGCGCCATCGCCCCGGGCAAGCGTGCCGACCTGCTGTTGCTCGATGACCTGACGTTTGCCAAGGCTCCGCATCGTGTTTATGCCGCCGGTGCCCTGGTGGCGCAGGACGGCACCTTTGTGGGCGAGATTGCACCCGAGAGGGCCGAGGTTGCGGCCCTTGCCGATGAGCTGCGCGCCTCTGTTAAGCTGCCGAAGCTTTCGCTCGACGTGTTTGACTATGCCTTTAAGCCGGGTGAGGCGGTTATTGATGTGATCCCGGGCATGGCTATCACGGGCATGGTCCGTCCCGAGACTGACGAGGACTTGCGTCGCATTATGCTGATTGAGCGCCATGGCCGCGGCGTGTCGCTGCAGGCCGAGGGCGTCGACGGCGATGGCCCCGCTGGCCTGGGTCTGGTCGGCAAGCATATCGGTCGCGGCTGGGTGCGCGGTTTCACCATTACCGGTGGTGCCATTGCCTCCACGATCGGCCACGACTCGCACAACGTGTGCGTGGTGGGCGACAACGCCGCCGATATGATGGCCGCCGTTGAGGCCGTGGGCCAAGGTGGTCACGTGCTGGTGCGCAACGGAGAGGTCGTGGTGCGCATTCCGCTGGCGCTCGGTGGCCTTATGAGCGAAGGCGCGGCCGAGGACGTTGCCGCGCAGCACGACGACTTTATGGTCAAGGCGCGCGCCATGGGTATTGAGCCGCCGCTCGACCCCATCATGGGCATCATCTTCCTGCCCCTGCCGGTCATCCCGACGCTCCGTATCCGCCCCGAGGGCATGTTCGACGTCACAACCTTCACCTACGCCGACTAGTCATCGGGGACGTTCTTAAACGACTAGTCATCGGGGACACTCTTTGGCGGGCTGCCTGACGCCGCGACCGTAGGACCTCGCATGTGTGAGCTATTTGCCAGGTCCTTGTAACGTTTACGCCCGCGGAGTCTTATTTGAGCTCCCTTTGGGTACGTTGGAATCGGATACGCGTTCGATTCCAACAAGCCCGAAGGGAGCTTTTCTATGTTTAAACTGATTGCATCCGATATGGACGGCACACTGCTTGACGAAAACGGCCAGGTGCCTCCCGAGACCTACGAACTGATTCTGGCGCTACACGAGCATGGCGTGCATTTCGCCGCATCGTCAGGTCGTCGCTACGATCGCCTGTGCGAGTTCTTTGCGCCCGTTCGCGACAAGATGGACTTTGTCGCCGCTAACGGCGCCCAGGTCTACGCCGACGGTAAGATGGTGGACCGTGAGGTGTATTCCCACCTGGCGATTCGAAGGCTCGCCCAAGCCGTCAGGACGTTTCCCAATCTGCATCTTGCGCTCTTTGACCGAACCAAGTCCTTCCTGCTCGATGACGAGTGCAAGTTCGTGCGTGAGGTCGATAAGGACCTTCCCAATGCCGAGCGCATTTGGGAGCTGCCCGATCCCAGCGTAAATATCATCAAAGCGAGTATCTTTTGCGACGACAGTGCGGTTATGGACAGCGCGTACGTGCTACAGCGCGAACTTGGTCAGCTCTTTACTTTTGCGCCTTCGGGCAACGCGTGGATCGATGCCATGCAGCCTGGTGTGTCGAAGGCCTCGGGTATCGCGCAGCTCGCGGAGCATTACGGCATTGGACGCGACGAGGTCATGGCGTTTGGCGACTCGATGAACGACTACGAGATCATTCGCTTTGTCGGCACGGGCTGCGCGATGGAAAACGCGCGCCCCGCGCTCAAGGCGGTGGCCGATCGCGTGGTGGGTTGTAACCGTGACCACGCCGTCCAACGTGAGCTCCGTCGCGTGCTGGAGAGTTTCTCCTAATCCGGCAGATGGGGACGTTCTTTTTCTGCCGGCAGTGGGGGACAGTCCTTGCAGCTTTTTGCGAAGAGTGTCCCCAGTGACTAGTCGTTTAAGAACGTCCCCAGTGACTGACCGATGACTAAGCGAGGGCGGCCATGATGGTGCGGGCGACGCCGTCGTGGTCGTTGTCGTATTCGGTGATGGCGTCGGCGGCCTCGCGGTCTTCGGACTCGGCGTTGATCATTGCCATGCCGCGGCCCGCTGCCTGCAGCATGGGGATGTCGTTGATGTTGTCGCCGAACGCCCAGGCGTCGGCGAGACGCTCGCCCAGGTGGTCGCATAGCCACGTGAGAGCCGTCCCCTTGGTGGCGCCCTCACCCATGACCTCGATATTCATGGCGTAAGAACGCGTGACCTCAATGCCTCCGAGCGTGTCGAGCGCCGCCGCGATGGCGTCGCGATCGGCCGGGTCGTGCCAGTACATGGCGATGCGTTCAAGTGTCTCGACCTCGTCGATCTTGCTGTCGATATCCATGTCGATCGGTGTTCGTGTGCGCTTGAGCGAAGCCGCGATGTGGGGGTCGCCGCCGCAGAATTCGTCCAGGCGCGTGTAGAGCGGGCGGGGGAGGAAGCACTGTCCATCCGCGAAGATATCGAAGGTCACATCGTGGCCGGCGGCGATGCGATGGATGCGATGGGCGATGCCGCAATCGAGTGGACGGCTCAAGATACACGTGGCGCGCGAGGCATCGGTGGACACATCGTCGTCGAGCTGCCAGACGCTGGCGCCATTGGCGCAGACGGCATAGTGCACGGCGGGATGGGCGAGGATGGGTTCAAAGATGCCCGACAGCGGACGTCCCGTGCACGGTACAAACTCAATGCCGCGACGTGCGAGCTCGTCGAGCATCGCCCAGGTGGCGTCGCTCATCTGCTTGTCACTCGTCAACAGCGTTCCATCCATATCGGAAAAAACAATCATTCGCTGCAATCCTTTTTACTGGCATAAAAAGCGTGGCCGAGGGCGGTGATGCCCTGGCCACGCTCGGGTTCTATAACGGTCTGCGTCCTAACGATCGGCGAGCGGTTTGTACTCCAGCGGCTCGATCACCGGGCGGTAGGCGGGGCGGATGATGCGGTGCGCGCAGAAGAGCTCTTCCATGCGGTGCGCCGACCAGCCGGCCATGCGGGCGACGGCGAATAGCGGCGTAAAGAGCGTTTCGGGCACGCCGAGCATCTTGTAGATAAAGCCCGTGTACAGGTCGATGTTGGCGCAGATGGGCTTGGTCATGCCGTGGTCGCGCATGACCTGGGGTGCCAGGCGCTCGATGCGCTCGATGAGTGCGAACTCTTCGCCCAAGTCCTTCTTGGCGGCAAGCGTGCGCGCGTAACGGCGGCAGACCTCGGCGCGCGGGTCGCTGAGCGTATAGACGGCGTGGCCCATGCCGTAGATGAGGCCCGTGCCGTCGAAGGCCTGCTTGTCGAGGATCTTGCCCAGGTAGGCTGCGACCTCGTCCTCGTCTTCCCAATTGGAGACGTGCGCACGGATATCCTCGTGCATAGACACGACCTTGGCATTGGCACCGCCGTGGCGCGGGCCCTTGAGCGAGCCGATAGCCGCGGCGTAGGCGGAATACGGGTCGGTGGCCGAGGAGGACAGCACGCGGCAGGCGAACGTGGAGTTGTTGCCGCCGCCGTGCTCGGCATGCAGCATGAGCATCACGTCGAGCAGCATGGCCTCGTCGCGGGTGAATGCCATGCCGCCGCGTAGGACCTGCAGGATGGTCTCGGCGGTGGAGAGGCCGGGTGTGGGGTGCGGCACATGAACCTCGGAGCCGCGGCGCTTGGCGACCGAGGCCATATGCGCGAAGGCGGCGATGCGGGGGAGACGGGCGAGCATGGAGATGGCGACGTCGATTTCGTGCTCGGGTGTAATGGCGTCGGGCTCGGCGTCGAAGGCGTAGAGCAGCAGCACGGCGCGCTGGAGCACATTCATGATGCTCGATGACACCGTGGTCATGGGGAACTCGCGGACGTATTCGTCGCTCAGGTGCCTAAAAGCACCCAGGCGTCCGCAAAAACCGTCGAGTTCCTCTTTGGTGGGCAGCGAGCCCGTGATGAGCAGATAGGCGACCTCTTCGTAGCCGTAGCGGTTCTCGGCCTGGGCGTTGTTGACCAGATCCTCGATGCTGTAGCCACGAAGCGTGAGCTTGCCCTGATCGGGCACGACTTTGCCGTCGACCTTGTTGTAGCCGTGCACGTCCGAGATGCGGGTAAGGCCCGCGACCACGCCCGAGCCGTCGGCATTGCGCAGGCCGCGCTTGACGTTGTGCTCTACGAACAGGTCCTCGTCGTACGGGGCGGTCGGCAGGCCGTGGTAGAGGTTTTCGCTTTCGGGCGAAATCTGACGGCTCGCCTCGTAATCCAGAACCAGGCGGCTCAGGTGATCGTCGAAGCGGTAGTAGATTTTCTTGGCGTCGTAGGCCATGCGCGCTCCTCTCCGGTCCGCTTTGGGGCCGCGCGCTTGGACGATATGACGTCAAGCTGCCCCGAGCGGCTTGCTCGCTACAGGCGGTACATAAAGTTGAAGACGTCCTCGCGCTGGATGGACACGTTGACGCCCGAAAGCTCGCCGGCCTCGGCCAGCGCCTTCTGCAGCTCGGCGAAGTCGAGCTTGGACTCGGCGGTATCGGCCAGCATGGTCATGGTGAAGATGTCCTCGATAATGGACTGCGTGATGTCGCGGATGTCGACGTTGGCCTCGCCTAGGACACGGGTGACGCCGGCGACGATGCCGGGGCGGTTCTTGCCAAGGACGGTGATGACGATACGGGAGGACGAGATCTCGGCCATGGGAAACCCTTTCGCGTGATTGCGGCGCGCGCGGGGCGCGCTCCGCTACGGTACAGTGTTCATCATTGTACCTGTCTGGCGCAAAAAAGGCGCGCTCGCTGCGGCGTTACATGCCTGCAACATGAGCGTAAGGGGGAAGGCCGCACGGGGAAGAGCCGTCTGGCGCGTGTCCGGCTCGTGTTGGGTTGATTTCCGATCTCAGCCGAACACATTGAGCGAACAGGCCGTTCCCGCAGTCAGCCGAACGCCTCCGACGGCTGATTCCGAACTGGAAGCGGAGGGCATCCCCGCCCTTCGGTAGGGGATACCGCTCCGCGGCGCATGCCGCGGGCGGCGCCCCTATCGGACCACCGTGACCTCAGTTGGGATGGGCCCAGCACTGCCGCGTACTCGGTGAGCTAGAGCCAACTGTTCGTCTTCACGTCGCGTATGGCGATATTTCGGTCGTCCGGCTCGGTGATGCCGTAGCCGAACGCCTGGAGCGTCTCGATGGACTCCTGGATCCTCTGTTGGAACATGGGACCCGGATCGACCCTCGGCCCGAGGTGCCCGCGCCAAAGGCACGGCGTGGCGCGCAGCATGTTATGGATTTTGGAGATGGGCTCGATGTCGGCGTAGACGTTGAGCGTCGCCATGGCGTCCTTGTGGCCGAGGATCGATTGGAGCGCCTTGATATCGCCGCCTTGGCGGATCCACTGCGTTGCGAACGTGTGGCGAAGGCCGTGGAACGTGATCAGCTCGTCGTTGGTGCCCATGAGGCCGTTGGTCTCCG
>CABSMK010000080.1 GCA_902478825.1 uncultured Collinsella sp. | reverse complement strand
GGCGTGGGCTGGTCCGTGTGTTCCGGGTTGCCTGTCGGCTCGATTCTAGAGGTGGAACCGGGGGTGTACAGCCTATCTCCCGAGGCCCTTTGTGTTGCCGTCGCCCGCGAGGTCGGCTGTATCCAGGCGTTTGCACTGGCCCAGGAACTGTGTTCCAAGATTTCACTAAGCGATCGCGGGAAGTATCTGCCTCCCTACACCTCGCCTGTTGCGAATAGACTTGCAAAGGATAAGGACCAACCGGCAGACGTGGGCTACTTTGAAGTCGAGCCGGTGCTGACGCCCGATCGCCTGGCAGATTACCTTGCGGCATGCAAGGGGAGTGCGGCCAAACAACTGCTACGCCTGTGTCCCTACCTGTCAGAAAACCTGCGCTCACCCATGGAGTGCATCATGCTTGCCATGTTTTCGCTTCCGTTTTCCTATGGCGGATTTGCCTGCGGTCCCTTTAAGACCGACTACAAGATCGAGTTCGATGACCGCGCGCAGGCAATCTCGGGGATGCCGTATGCAGTTTGCGATGCGTATCAGGAAGAAGCCCGGTTTGACCTGGAATACAACGGTGAGCTGGGCCATTCCTCCCGGAGGGGGCGTATCCATGATGAAAAACGCAACACGGGCTTGATTACTATGGGAATCGAGGTCGCGACGGTCAATAACGAGATGCTCTGCGACATGGAGGCAATGGAGGCGCTCGCATGGCGCATGCACCAGCGTATGCGAAAGCGGTACCGGAATCGTGTCGATGCCCGCAGGAAAAAGCAAGAGGCGCTGCTTAACACGCTGCGGGCGTGTTTTGGGCTTAAACCCGCCTAACAATGCTCTGAAACAGGGGGTTGGATATATGCTCTGGCCAAAATATAGCAAATATGAGTACTGCTACAAATTCAGTAACAGCAAAATCAGGGATTTTGGGACTGGAAGATGGGGTAAATTAGAAAGCAATTAAACAAATGTGGAATATCCTGGCATCAATCTGACGTTATAGAGCGTGAAAACAGCTTGCAGAGCCAAAAACTCCTGCTACTAAATTGGTAACAGTACTCATATTTGCTATTTTTTGGCCACGGCGCCCTAAGACGGGTGTGTTGGGGCTTTCCATAGGGGAGCGACGGGCTCAATCAGAGCACGTGCGGCCCGTCCTGACCTGCGAAATCTGTACTCGCGATGCGAATAACGCCCCTAACCTTAAACTTTAGCTTGAACTTAGCTATAATGCGCTTCGTTCCTACCAGGCTGTGGTTGCGGACGGACGAAATGCCCGTCCTAGTCCAAGACAGACGCGGTCAAAGGGATCCACGTAAGCGACCGCGTGCGCGCGGCGCGATCATGGCGCGTCCTAGATGTAAGCCGCACCGTCCGTTCTACTTTCTTTGGGGCAATACCGCCTCGCGGGCGAGCGGGTCAGTCGTGAAGGTGGCTGCGGCCTCCCGAGCAAACACCCCGGTGCGCAAGTGTGGGGTCAAATACCAGGTCAGCTGGTGGGAACAACCTGATATTCCGCGCAACGCACGGATCGTATACGACACAGAAGGCAGGGTAGTGGACATGGTGAGGGGCAGCTTGATGCACGCGGCTCGGTTAGGTGCTGGGACCGCAGCGGTCATCGCCGTTTTGGGCCTGAGCGGATGCGCGTTCAACCCGCTGTCTACGTTCACGACTCCCACGATCGACCAGATCGAGTACGAGACCGTCACGCCGGCGGTGTCGGACGATGCCCTGGTCACTCCCGGAACCCTGACGGTCGCCCTCGATACTTCCGATGCGCCGCAGGCCATGCAGGACGCCGACGGCGAGCTCACGGGGTATGCGGTTGACGCCGCCCGCGCCCTCGCAAGCCGCATGGGCCTTAAGGTCGCCTTTGTCGATGCGTCTTCGGCAGATTCCGCGCTCGGCGACAAAAAGGCCGATATCTTTATCGGCGAGATTAACTCCACGGACGGGGACATTAGCTCGCTCGGCACCTGCCTGTACGATGCCACTTCCGTGTTCGGTAAAACTAGCGATGGTGGGTCGCTAAGCGTTTCCACCGATACCCTTAACACGTCCACCCTGGGCGTTCAGATGTCCTCGGCCTCGCAGGAGGCGCTTGCTAAGCAGAGCATCACCGCCAACCAAAAGACCTACTCCAACATCAACGAGTGCTTTGAGGCGCTCGAGTCCGGCGAGGTCGACTATGTGATCTGCGACTCCACGGCCGGCGGCTACCTTGCACGCCTGATGAGCGAGGTCTCCTATGTCGGTGCGCTCGAGGCGCCCTCGACGCTTGGTGTTGCGGGCCTCTCGTCCAATGACGAACTGTGCCGTGCCGTGAGCGATGCCCTCGACGACATCACGGTCGACGGTACGCTCGAGGCGGTCCACTCTGTCTGGTATGGCACGATGCCCTACGACCTCACCACTAAGACGGTTTCGGGCGCTAACGTGCAGCCGGGCGACTCTGAGTCCAGTGAGACCACGTCCTCCGGCAGCGAGTCCTCCGATTCCAACAATGAGACCGCATCCTCCGAGGACAAATCGTCCAGCCAGGAAGGCGCCATCACCGACGACGACATTAACAAACTCAATAGCTAGTTATTGCTAGGGGTGGTGTCTCCTATACGTTGGAAAGGACACCTCTTCACGGTTTCAACACGCACTGCCGGGCTTCCCCGATGGGGGAGCCCGGCTTTTTCATCCCAATAAAACAAGCAGGTCAAAGCCAATTTTCGGGACCAAATACAAAGCTGTTGGCTCCCTCCCATAGCGCACTTTGCCACAGAAAAGTGCGAGACTTCGGTATGCGGTATCAAGCAATCGTTATTCGGGTCTTTGGGAATCCGCGTGATTAAATGCACGGCAATGGGTACATAGCCAGTACAGTAAGTCCCCGAGGCAGATTGGAGCCACGTATGGATATCAAGGTTTCTGGACGCAAGACGACGGTAACCGATGCTCTGCGTGCGCATGTGGATGAGAAGATCGGCGAGGCGCTCAAGGTTTTCGATATCGAGCCCATGACGGTCGACGTCGTACTTCGCTATGAGAAGAACCCCTCGAACCCCAACCCGGCAATCGTCGAGGTTACGGTTCGCGCTCGCGGTTCGGTGATTCGCGTTGCCGAGCACGGTGCAGATATGTACGCCGCCATCGACCTCTCCGCCGATAAGGTCACCCGCCAGCTGCGCAAGTTCAAGACCAAGGTCGTGGACAACCGCCAGGGCGGTGCCAGCGCAGCGGATGTCGCACCGGTCGAGCGCGTCGAGGATCTGGCCGACCTGCTGCTGCCCGAGGAGGAGGACGACCTGCTCGTCCGTGAGAAGGTCATTGATGTCACCCCGATGACTGAGGAGCAGGCGCTGGTGCAGACCGATCTGCTCGGCCACGACTTCTACGTGTTCGAGAACGCGACGACTGGCCTCATCAATGTGGTGTATCACCGTAAGAATGGTGGATATGGCATCATCAAGCCCCGCATCGAAACACTTGACGAGTAAAATACGTTAACTTGCATGAGTTAACGGTTGGCGGCCATCCCATGCGGGTGGCCGCCTTTTTACGTAAGGAGTCGCTTTGATGGACAAGGCCGCATCCGCCGGTCATTCGGACCGTTGCCGCATCGTCGTCGATACTTGCTGCGACTTTAGCCCCGAGGTCGCCGCGAACCTCGATGTCGATATCCTGGGTTTCCCCTTCATTATCGATGGCGAGGAGCGCACGGATGACATCTGGTCGAGCATCACACCCAAGGAGTTCTACGACCGCATGCGCGCCGGCGCTCGCGTGTCTACCTCCGCCGTGTCGCTCGGTCGCTATATCGAGTTCTTTACCGAGTGTGCCAAGGAGGGCACGCCCACGGTCTACCTGTGCTTTACCTCGGCGCTGTCGTCGAGCTACAACTCCGCGTGCCAGGCGGCAGATGCCGTGCGCGCCGAGTATCCCAACTTTGAGCTCTACGTGGTCGACAACGCTCTGCCCTGCGCGACCGGCGCGCTCTTGGCGCTCGAGGCCGTGCGCCAGCGTTCGGCGGGACTGACCGCCAAGCAGCTGGTCGATTGGGCAAACGAGGCAAAAACCTACGTGCACGGCTACTTTACGCTCGAGAGCTTCGACGCACTGGCTGCCGGCGGCCGCATTCCTCCCGCGGCGGCGCAGCTCACGGCAAAGCTCGACGTCAAGCCCGAGCTCTCCTACGACCTGGCCGGCTCGCTGTCGCTGATCGGCGTCAACCGCGGCCGCAAGAAGGCGCTCAAGTCCATCCTCAAGTCGTTCCGCGAGAACTATGTGCCCGATCGCACCATGCCCATCGCCATTATGACTGCCGATGCCGAAAAGGACGGTGACTGGCTCGAAGCTGCCATCCGCAAGGAGGAGGGTTGCGCCGACGTCACGATCATTCGCAGCTCCGTGGGTCCCACCATCGGCTCGCACGTGGGTCCCGGCATGGTGGCCTGCGCGTTTTGGGGTAAGAACCGCGCCGACAAGGCGTCGCTTTCCGACCGTATCGCCCGCCGCGTGCGCGGTCAGTAGGCAAGCGCTGCGTCCGTAATCGCCCTCGACTCACAGCCCAAACGCTGGCACCGAGTATTCAACCTGGTAACAACACCCAACCCAAAAGGAAAGGTTTCATGGCAAACAAGCTCTCTGTCGCATTTATCGGCACCGGAATCATGGGTGCCCCCATCGCCGGCCACATCCTGGACGCCGGCTATCCCGTCACGGTCAACAACCGCACCAAGTCCAAGGCCGCCACGCTTATCGAGCGCGGTGCCGTCTGGGCCGATACGCCGGCCGAAGCCGTGGCTAACGCCGATGTCGTCTTTACCATGGTGGGCTATCCCTCCGAGGTCGAGGAGCTCTACCTGGCGGGCGACGGCCTGCTCGCGTGCACTAAGCCCGGCGCGGTCTTGATCGACCTCACCACGAGCTCGCCCGAGCTCGCCCGTGACATTGCCGAGGCCGCCCAAGTTTCTAGTCGCATGGCGTTTGACTGCCCCGTCACCGGCGGCGAGTCGGGCGCTATCGCCGGCACGCTCACGGCTATCGTGGGCGCTACCGAGAACGACATCGCCCCGGTCCGCGACATCCTTGCCACCTTTGCGGCAAACATCTGCTGCTTCGACGGCGCCGGCAAGGGCCAGGCTGCCAAGCTCGCCAATCAGGTGTCGCTGGGCGCCTGCATGGTCGGCATGGCAGACGCCATGGCATTTGCCGAGCTGAGCGGCCTTGATCTGGAGAAGACCCGCGAGATGATCCTGGGCGGTACCGGCAAGTCCGGCGCTATGGAGAGCCTGGCGCCCAAGGCGCTTGACGGCGACTACAAGCCCGGCTTTATGGTCGAGCACTTCATTAAGGACCTGCGCTTGGCGCTCGCCTATGCCGACGATCGTGAGCTCGCTCTGCCCGGTGCCGACGTGGCCTTTACGCTCTACGACATGCTTGACGCCATCGGTGGTGCCAAGCTGGGCACCCAGGCCATCACGGTACTCTACAAGGAGGAGGCCGACGCCATCGCTGCCGGTCTGGACTGGTCGCAGTATCGCCCCGAGGAGCACGGTGCCCACGAGGACGGCTGCGGTTGCGGCGAGCATGGTGACGACCACGAGTGCGGTTGTGGCCACCACCATGGCGAGGACCACGAGTGCTGCGGCGGCCACGGCCATGATGACGGCCACGAGTGCTGCTGCGGCCACCATCACGAGGAGTAGCGCCCATGAGCTGGACGTTCGTGGTGCTTGCGCTGGTGCTCTTTCTCTTTGCGATCTACATCGGCTTTTTGTGCGGCCAGTGGGCGTGCGAAAAGCGCGTCATCACCAAGCGCGACTACTGGATCGCCAACTTTGCGGGAGCGGCGGCAGTCGTCCTGCTGACCTGGGTGTTTTCGCTGTTCCCGCTGGTGCAGTTTGCGCCGATCGGCTGGCTCGGCGGCTTTATCGCCGGCCTTAAGATGAGCTTTGGCGAGTCCGTCGGCCCGTGGCGCAAGCACGATGAGGTCTTTAACGTCAACAAGGCTCACCGCGCCGCCGCCGACGCGGGCGATGCCGAGGAGCGTCGCCGTGCGCGTCACAATGGCGCGGCCGACCGACAGCTCATCTCGGTCACCGATGACAGCAAGGGTGCTGGCAAGCATGCTAAGAAATAGTAAGAAGAGGTAACTATGGCAGAAAACAAGGAAGAACAGCTCACCGACGAGGAGCTGGCACAGCTTCAGCTGGCAGAGGAGAACGAGAACGCCGTCGACCGTCTGGTCCAGGAGCTCGGCTGCCCCACGCGCCGCATCCGTCAGTTTGCCGCCCGCGTGCTGCACCTGCTTGCCGAGCGCGATCCGCAGCGTGTCGTGCCCTGCGTGCCCGCGCTGATCGAGGCACTCGACCGCCCCGAGGCTCAGACCCGCTGGGAGGCCCTCGATGCCCTGGCGGCGCTTGCCACCACCTGCCCCGAGCAGCTGGGCGATGCCTTTGAGGGCGCCGAGACCGCGCTGTTCGACGAGATTTCCTCCACGCTGCGCTATGCCGCCTTCCGCCTGCTGTGCGTGTGGGGCGCCACGAGCGTCGGGCGTTCGCGCGAGGCTTGGCCCATTCTGGACGAGGCCATCCAGTGCTACCACGGCGACCTCGAGTATCGCGACATGCTCGGTTGCCTGTACGAGTTTGGCCAGGGCGAGATCGACGCCGAGGTCGCCGAGAAGCTTGCACTGCGCCTTAAGTTCGATGCCGAGAACGGCAAGGGCAGCTATCTCAAGGCCCGTTCGAGCGAGATTTGCGAAATGCTTGTTAAACGTTTTGGCCTGGATCTCTCCAAAAAGAAGAAGCGTGCTAGCGTTAAAAAATCTGACGACGCCGAAGACGAGGAGTAACAGATTATGGCGCACGATGTAGTCCTGATTCCCGGTGACGGTATCGGTCCCGAGATTACGCAGGCCATGCGCCGCGTGGTCGAGGCCACCGGTGTCCAGATCAATTGGAACGTCCAAGAGGCCGGTGCCGGCGTCATGGACGAGTTTGGCACGCCACTGCCTCAGCACGTGCTCGACGCGGTCGCCGAGACCAAGGTTGCTATCAAGGGCCCCATCACCACGCCGGTCGGTACGGGTTTCCGCAGCGTCAATGTGGCCCTGCGAAAGCACTTCGACCTGTATGCCTGCGTGCGCCCTTGCCTGTCGCAGCCGGGCGACGGCTCGCGCTTCCGCGACGTCGACCTGGTCATCGTGCGCGAGAACACCGAGGACCTCTACGCCGGCATCGAGTTCGATGAGGGCACTGCCGAGGTCGAGGAGCTCTCGCAGCTTGTCGAGCGCTCGGGTCAGAAGACCTTCGCCGCTGATTCCGCCATTTCAATCAAGCCGATCTCCATCGCCAAGAGCCGCCGCATTGTGGAGTATGCCTTTGAGTGCGCCCGCCGCTGCGGCCGCAAAAAGGTGACGGCCGTGCATAAGGCCAACATCATGAAGGCGACCGATGGCTTGTTCCTGCGCGTGGCGCGCGAGGTGGCCGCCAACTATTCCGATATCGAGTTCAACGATAAGATCGTCGACGCCACCTGCATGGGCCTGGTCCAGAACCCTAACGACTTCGATGTCCTGGTTCTGCCCAACCTGTACGGCGACATCGTCAGCGACCTGTGCGCCGGCCTGGTGGGCGGCTTAGGGATGGCCCCCGGCTCCAACATCGGTGCCGACTGCGCCATCTTCGAGGCGACGCACGGCTCCGCGCCCGATATCGCTGGCCAGGATATCGCTAACCCCACGGCCG
>CABSMK010000079.1 GCA_902478825.1 uncultured Collinsella sp. | reverse complement strand
AGCTCGCTGCTGCCAAGAAGAAGCAGGCAGAGGACAGCGACGCGGACGCAGAGTAGTCCCATCCCTTTGGGGTGAGCACCTGACCGGCTTGCCCGCAGGCTAGCCGGTCTTTTTCGTTTTGTTGACAGTTGATTGTTGATCAGAGTTGGGGAGATATCCGTATGGACGCAAGCCAGATCGTACTGACCGCTGAGGGCCGCCAGAAGCTCGTCGAGGAGCTCGCTTGGCGTGAGGGCGATTACGCCAAGGAGATCGTCGAGGACATCAAGGAAGCCCGCGCGTTCGGCGACCTTTCGGAGAACTCCGAGTACGACGCCGCCAAGGACAAGCAGGCCCAGAACGCCGCTCGTATTGCCGAGATCCAGGCCATCCTCGCCAACGCTCAGGTTGCTGCCACCACGGGCGACCTGACCGTCTCCATCGGTTCCACCGTTTCGCTGATTGATCCCAACGGCGAGGTCATGGAAGTCACGCTCGTCGGTACCACCGAGACCAACTCGCTCGAGCACAAGATTTCCAACGAGTCTCCGGTCGGTCACGCCATCATTGGTCACGGCGAGGGCGACTCCGTCGAGGTCGTTACGCCTTCCGGCAAGACTCGCGTCTACACCATCGCCAAGATCGCACGCTAGACCACAGTCCCGCGTAAAGGTATGTTTTCGCTCCCTGGGACCGAATCCTGGGGAGCGTTTTAGTTTGAGGAGCTAACTTATGGCAGAGAACCAGAACGCCGCCGATCAGGCATCGACGCTCAACGACGAGCGCGCCACCCGCCTGGCCAAGCGCGCCGCCCTGTTCGAGGCGGGCCAGAACCCCTATCCTGAGCACTCTGAGCTTGAGGACTACGTCGCCGATATCGAGACTAAGTACGCCGATCTTGCCGATGGTGAGGACACCGAGGATGTCGTGAAGATTGCCGGCCGTGTGGTCGCCAAGCGCGGTCAGGGCAAGATCATGTTCATCGTCGTGCGCGATGCGACTGCCGAGATTCAACTGTTCTGCCGCATCAACGACATGGACGAGGCTGCCTGGAATACGCTCAAGGCCCTCGACTTGGGCGATATCCTGGGCGTGACCGGCGTGGTCGTGCGCACCAAGCGTGGCCAGCTTTCCGTTGCCCCTAAGAGCGTGACCCTGCTCTCCAAGGCCGTTCGCCCGCTGCCCGAGAAGTTCCATGGCCTCTCCGACAAGGAGACCCGCTATCGTCAGCGCTATGTCGACCTGATTGCCAACGACGATGTTCGCGAGACCTTCCGCAAGCGCTCGCAGATTCTCTCCACCTTCCGCCGCTTTATGGAGTCCGACGGCTACATGGAGGTCGAGACCCCCATTCTGCAGACTATCCAGGGTGGCGCTACGGCTAAGCCGTTCATCACGCACTTCAACGCGCTCGATCAAGAGTGCTACCTGCGCATTGCTACCGAGCTGCACCTCAAGCGCTGCATCGTCGGTGGCTTTGAGCGTGTCTTCGAGATTGGCCGCATCTTCCGCAACGAGGGTATGGACCTCACCCACAACCCCGAGTTCACCACGATGGAGGCCTATCGTGCCTTCTCCGATCTCGAGGGCATGAAGGCACTCGCCCAGGGTGTCATCAAGGCTGCCAACAAGGCCATCGGCAACCCCGAGGTCATTGAGTACCAGGGTCAGACCATCGATCTTTCCGGTGAGTGGGCAAGCCGTCCCATGACCGACATCGTCTCGGACGTGCTCGGCAAGCAGGTCACCATCGACACGCCGGTCGAGGAGCTTGCCGCCGCCGCACGCGAGAAGGGCCTGGAGATTAAGCCCGAGTGGACTGCTGGCAAGATCATCGCCGAGATTTACGATGAGCTGGGCGAGGACACCATCGTCAACCCGACCTTCGTATGCGATTACCCCATCGAGGTCAGCCCGCTTGCCAAACGTTTTGAGGACGATCCGCGCCTGACGCACCGCTTTGAGCTGGTCATCGCCGGCCACGAGTACGCCAACGCATTCTCCGAGCTCAACGACCCGGTCGACCAGGCCGAGCGCTTTGCTGCCCAGATGGCTGAGAAGGCCGGCGGCGACGACGAGGCTATGGAGTACGACGAGGACTACGTGCGCGCCCTCGAGTACGGTATGCCTCCCGCGGGCGGCATCGGCATCGGTATCGATCGCGTGGTCATGCTGCTCACCAACCAGGCTTCCATTCGCGACGTCCTGCTGTTCCCGCACATGAAGCCCGAGAAGGGTTTCCAGTCCGGTGCCGCCGCTGCCAAGGCTGCCGAGGCCGGCAACGCCGCAAGCCCGTTCGTTAAGCCGCTCAAGCCCACGCTCGATTACTCCAAGATCGCCGTTGAGCCGCTGTTCGAGGAATTCGTCGACTTTGATACCTTCTCCAAGAGCGATTTCCGCGCTGTGAAGGTCAAGGCATGCGAGGCCGTCAAGAAGTCCAAGAAGCTGCTGAACTTTACGCTCGACGACGGCACCGGCACCGACCGCACCATCCTCTCCGGCATCCATGGCTACTATGAGCCCGAGGACCTGGTCGGCAAGACCTTGCTCGCCATCACCAATCTGCCTCCGCGCAAGATGATGGGTATTCCCAGCTGCGGTATGCTGATCAGCGCCATCCACGAGGAGGAGGGCGAGGAGCGCCTCAACCTGATTCAGCTCGACGCTTCCATCCCCGCCGGCGCAAAGATGTACTAACTAGTTACGCGGTTCTACGAACCGCGTAACGGCTCGACGCTGCGCGGGCCGCATTTGGACAATCTGACGTTCAACTTCAAGGGCGCGACCAGAAGGTCAGCGCCCTTTCGTTTCACGCCACCTTGTCACAAATGCGACCCGCTCGCTGACTTATGCTCAACCTATGGCGGCATCTCGTTCCGAAGGCACCTTGCTCGCTCTGGCGGGCTTTCGCTCTCTCTCCTCTACCTGCGGTATTGCCTTGGTTGGCACTTAGGGACGTTCCTCTTGTGCCGGCACTTGGGGACAGTCCTTGTCAAGTCATTGGTGCAAGGGGGACGGATTGCTTTGGGTAGTCATTGCGCACATGGCTCGCATGACAGCCGTCTCTTTTATGTTTCCTTTAGCCGTTGCTGCTTAGGATGGGGGTTAGTCGGGAGGAAGGGAGTGTCTATATGGACGACGCGAGCGAGCGTGCAATCGAAGAGGACATGCTCGATCAGTTCAATTACTTTGACGATGAGGATGAGGAGCTGATCGATCGTCGCGAGCCGGCGCCGCTTGACTCATTTGATCTGGTCGATGAAGAGCCCGACGAGGACGAGGGCGAATCAACGGAGCCCCCACAGCCCTCGCGCCTTGACTCGCTGCTTTCGAGAGCCCCCATGCACCACGGTGTCCGTACCGGCGCGCTTCATATGAAAACTGACTGGCGCCAGATCGTGACGGCAGGCGATGAGCTTGCCGTCGATGCGCCGCTCACCGATAAATCATCCATCATCTGCCGCACCGGCATGCTTATGCTGGCAAGCGGAACAGGTGCCTGGCGCGTGCGCGATACCATGAATCGTGTTGCCGCTGTGCTCGGCGTCACGATTCACGTCGACCTGAGTCTCCTGTCGTTTGAGTGCACCTGCATCGAAGATGGCCACTGCTTTAACGAGGTCGTCAGCCTACCCACGACGGGAGTTAATACTCATCGCATTTGGATGATGGAGAGCTTCTTAAAGGAAATCGAGATTTACGGGCGCCGGTTTACCGTGCACGAGTACCACGAGATGCTCAAGACCGTTGAGAGCTCAAAGCCCGATTACGCTCCCTGGCAACAGGGCCTTGCGGCAGCCTGTGCTTGCGGCGCCTTCGTCTTTTTGCTCGGCGGCGGCCCTATCGAGATGGCCTGCGCATTCGTAGGCGCTGGTGTCGGCAACTTTGCTCGCTCCCATATTCTCAAGCAGGGTCTTGGCCAGTTTAGCGCGCTGACGACTGGCGTTGCGCTCGCTTGCGTTTCGTATCTGCTGGCATTGCTCGGCCTTGGCCAGGTCATCCCTGGGGCAATGTCGCACCAAGAAGGCTATATCGGCGCCATGCTCTTTGTGATTCCCGGCTTTCCCCTCATTACGGCAGGCCTCGACATCGCTAAGCTCGATATGCGAAGCGGTATCGAGCGTCTTTCGTATGCTGTATCGATTATTGTGATGGCGACCCTCGTAGGTTGGATGGTTGCCGAATGTGTGGGACTGGCGCCGGATGACTTCGCCCCGCTCGGCCTCTCACCGTTGGCTCTTACGCTCTTGCGCATACTGATGAGCTTTATCGGTGTATTTGGCTTCTCGGTTATGTTCAACAGCCCGGTAAAGATGGCAGCGGCGGCAGGGCTCATCGGCGCTGTGTCCAATACCTTGCGCCTTACGCTCGTCGATGCGCCGACGATATTTCCTTTCCTGGGCCTGGGCACAGGTATGCCTCCCGAGGCAGCAGCGTTTATCGGCGCACTGGTATCGGGGTTGCTCGCGAGCTTAGCCGAAATCAAGCTCACCTACCCGCGTATCGCCCTCACGGTGCCATCGATTGTCATTATGGTGCCGGGCTTGTATCTGTATCGCTCGATGTATTACATGTGCACCTTCGATACGGTCAATATGCTCGGCTGGTTTGTGCGTGCAGTACTCATCGTGGCGTTTTTGCCCGTTGGTCTGGGTGTGGCGCGTACGCTCACCGACCCTCGCTGGCGCCACACCAGCTAATTGGTACAAGGGGGACAGGTTACTTTGCACCAAATGAGTTGCGGTGAAATAGGGACTGAATTGCTGCTTAAAGGGTCAAAACAGTCCGTATTCCACCGCAACTTATGGGGTCGGGGGATTATCGGTGCCCTGCATCTTCATAAACTCAACGCTTACGAAGCGCATGCGTTTCGTGCTAGGCTGGTTCCACCACATAAGTAGTCGCAGACGCGCGTACCACGGGCGGGCGAGATGAAGTCCCAACAGCTCCATCTCGCCCGCCCGTTTTTGTTGTGCGCCGCGGCGCAACACAGAAAGGACCATGCCCTTTATGCCTATCAACAAACGAGAGAGCCTGCTGTTCACCTTTATCATGTGCTTTTGCATGGTGCTCTGGATGAGCATCTACAACGTTGCCCTGCAGCACGGGGCCATCAACGGCGAGGTCGTTGCCGCTGCGTGGCTCGGCTTCCCCGTTGCCTATATCTTTGCCGTGTGCTGCGACCGGTTCGTCGCCAGCCCGCTTGCCAAGGGTTTCGCCTTTAAGTACTTGGTCACTCCGGGCAAGAGCTCGCCGCTCGCCATGACGCTCGCCGTCAGCTCCTGCATGGTCGTTCCCATGGTCATCATCATGTCGCTCTACGGCGCGTGCGAAGGCCTGTTCCATATGCCCGGCGGCCCGCTTGCCAATCTGCAGGCGCTGCCGATGATGTGGCTCGTCAACATTCCGCATAATTTTGTGATGGCGCTGCCGTGGAACCTTTTGGTAGCCGGTCCGATTTCCCACTTCGTCTTCCGTCGCGCCTTCCCTGTGGGGACGGTTTTCGAGGAGGAGCATGCCGAGCTCTTGGAGCAGGCTATGGCTCCTGAGTGCGAGTAGCTCGCTTAGGGATCTGCTGAGCGCGGGCGACTTGCTTGGTTGGAGCCCTAAGCGTGGATAGCTCTCTCGGCGACATCGCGGGCGTGAGCGGTGCGCGTGACCGGAGGGCCCGTGCTGCTCCGTTGCCCGACGTGCTAGCGCGCAGAACAATCTGTTGGTGCATTCGGCGGCTGCTGAAGCGTTTCGGCAGCCGCTTTTTATACGGAGTTTAAATACAACAGTCTGTTGTATTACGTAGAGTGGTATATCTCTAGCAGGAAAAATGCGAGAGACGGAGCATTATGGCGTTGCTAGTAGGACTGGACGTAGGGTCGACGACGACCAAAGTTTACGCGATGCACGAGGATATGACCGAGGCGTGGTGGGGTTATCGCCGCCACGGGGCGTGTCAGACAGCGAGCGTGCGCGCCATGCTCGGCGAGCTCGCCGAGCGCTTTCCCCATGAGTCGCTGCGCGTTGCGGTGACCGGCTCGGGTGCGCGCGATATCGCGACCGCGCTGGGCGCCTCGTACGTTCAGGAGGTGGTCGCCAACGCGCTCGCGATCAGCAGGTTCTATCCGCAGACGCGCTGCGCCATCGAGCTGGGCGGCCAAGACGCCAAGATGATCTTCTTCCGCACCAACGATAAGGGAGACATCGAGGTTGCCGACATGCGCATGAACGGCTCGTGCGCAGGCGGTACCGGTGCATTTATCGACGAGATGGCAAAGCTCATGGGGGTCGGCACCGAATCGGGCGAGTTCGAGCAGCTCGC
This sequence comes from uncultured Collinsella sp., assembly GCA_902478825.1. Taxonomy (GTDB): domain Bacteria; phylum Actinomycetota; class Coriobacteriia; order Coriobacteriales; family Coriobacteriaceae; genus Collinsella. The sequence continues at coordinate 1,460 of CABSMK010000079.1, read as the reverse complement.
AAGCCGGGGAACGACCGTCCACGAGGTCTCGGGCCGCTGCGGCGTGTACGCAAAGACCGATATCCAGCCGCTGCTCAACGAGGGCATTCCTACCACCGACCTGGCGCTTTCGGCGCTTCACGCGGTCGCCCGCCAAACGATCGGCGGTCTGGCCCAGGGTATCGACATCGAGCCGCCGGTAATCTTCGAGGGCGGTACGCTCGCCTACAACCCCACACTGGTCCGCGTGTTCCGGGAGCAACTGAATCTATCGGACGATCAGGTTATCGTCCCGCGCGATCCGCAGATCATGGTCGCGCGCGGTGCCGCCCTGTCGCTGACCGACATGTTCGCATCGTCCCAACCGATCGACCTTCCCGACGCTTTTGTCCGACTGGATAAGCTCGAGACGGTCGCGCCCGCAAGCGGGGAGGGACGTCTTGCCCAGCCCTTTTTTGCCACACCTGCCGAGCAGGCGGATTTTACGGCACGCCATGGCAAAGAGACGCCGGCAAAGGGTCCGGATGCGTATGCGCCCGGAGAGACGGTGCGTGTGGCGCTCGGTATCGATTCGGGGAGCACGACGACCAAGTTCGCCCTGGTCGATGAGGCGGGTGAGCTTGTCGATTCGTTCTACGCGTCTAATAACGGCAGACCGCTCGACGTCGCCCAACAGGGGCTTGTCAGCTTGAAGAACCGCTGGGAGACAGCGGGAGTCACGCTTGCGATCGATGCCGTGGGCACCACGGGATACGGCGAGGAGCTTTTCGCGCGCGCGTTCCACGCCGACTACCATACGGTCGAGACGGTCGCGCACGCCCGCGCCGCGTGCGCATGCGTTCCCGATGCGACCTTCGTGCTCGACATCGGCGGACAGGATATGAAGGCCATCTGGCTCAACCACGGCGTGCTGACCGATATCGTCGTCAACGAGGCGTGCTCTGCGGGCTGCGGCTCGTTCCTCGAGGGTTTTGCCAAAAACCTCGGAATAGCCGTTGAGGATATCGCGACCGAGGCATTTTCGTCCAAAGCCCCCGCCGTTCTCGGCAGCCGCTGCACGGTGTTCATGAACAGCAGCGTCGTTTCCGAGCAGCGGCGCGGTAAGGGTCCGGGCGACATCATGGCCGGTCTCTGCCGTTCGATTATCGAGAACGTGTTCACCAAGGTCATTCGCGTTTCAAATCTCAACCGTCTGGGCGACAAAGTCGTCGTCCAGGGCGGCACGTTCCGAAACGACGCGGTGCTGCGCGCATTCGAGCAGTATCTGGGCAAACCCGTCACGCGTGCGCCCCACCCGGGGCTGATGGGCGCTATCGGTATCGCCCTGCTCGCGCGCGAGGAATGCCGCAAGGGCGACGCCGGCACGTCGTTTATCGGGCTCGATGCCGTGGAGCGCTTCGAGCATCGCGAGTTCTGTCTCATATACTCATCTCCCAGCCCACGAGGCATGCGCAGATCTCGTATGCCGTCTTCTGCTTGAA
>CABSMK010000078.1 GCA_902478825.1 uncultured Collinsella sp. | reverse complement strand
GGCGCCCAAGCCACACGCTAACAGCTTTAAGGAGTCAAAGCTGGTTTAGCCAAAGAAGCGCTTGATCTCAATCTCGGCGTTCTCCAAGCAGTCGGAGCCGTGGATCACGTTGGCGTTGACATCGACGGCAAAGTCGCCGCGGATGGTACCAGGAGCAGCGTCAAGCGGGTTGGTAGCGCCCATGAGGGTGCGCATCTTAGCAACAGCGGAGAGACCGGAAACGACCATCTTGACGACCGGACCGCTCGTCATAAAGTCGCAGAGACCGCCAAAGAAGGGCTTGTCGGCCAGATGGGCGTAGTGCTCCTCGACGGTAGCGCGCTCGAGCGTGGTCATCTCCATGCGCTCGATGACAAGACCGCTGCGCTCAATGCGAGCAACAATCTCGCCGATTTTGCGATCGCGCACGGCGTCGGGCTTAATCATGATGAAGGTCTTCTCGATAGCCATAAAAGTAGCCTTTCAAGTAGGTTCGCGCGTGCCCAAGTCCCATTCCGGCACCCGCCTGGACTGCATCGTAACAGAGTTTTAGCTGCAGTTAAACAAAAAGCTGTTTATTGAAACGCTGCAATTTATTAAAGCGCTCCATATGTGTCACTTCTGTTTCGAAGCCCGATTAGAGTACCATCCGACCGCCCATCAACCGCATCGAACAGAGCAGGCGGTCGGTTGCCGCCCGCGAACGTAACCCCTTCACAACCTGCCCAAAGGTCCTACAGAAGTTCTCGACAAGCCCCTCCCCCATAGCAACAAAACACGGGCGTCCGCATCAGCAGACACCCGTAAAAGCAAAAACGATTTATCGATAAATGGCCAAAGCCGCTTCAGTCAAATCCCTACTTTATCCCGTGGCCCATCTCGACGACCTTGGTCAGCGATCCAAACACGCCCTCGTCGGCCACGAGCTGTGCCTCGGCGCGCTGCAGCTGCACGGCAACGGCGGCAGGGGCGGTACCGCCCTCGGTCGTACGCGCGGCGACAATTGAGGGGATGTCGAGCGCCTCGGTAATATCGCGTTCAAAGAGCGGGCTTGCCTCCTGGAACACCTCAAACGGCAGGTCCTCAAGATTGCAGCCACGCTTCTCACACATCAGGACCAGATGGCCCACCACGGCATGTGCCTCGCGGAACGGCAGACCACGCTTAGCCAGGTAATCGGCAACATCGGTGGCGGCAAGGTGCCCCACGCCGCACTCGCGCGCCATGGCATCCTCGTTGACGGTCCAAGTCGAAATCATACCGGCCATAACCGACAGGCACTGCATGAGTGTATGGGCGGTATCGAGCGCGCCCTCCTTGTCCTCCTGCAAGTCCTTGTTATAAGCAAGCGGCAGGCCCTTCATGGTCACGAGCAGCTGCACCAGGTTGCCATACACACGGCCGCTCTTGCCGCGGATAAGCTCGGCAAAGTCGGGATTCTTCTTCTGCGGCATGATGGACGAGCCGGTGGAGTACGAGTCGGAAAGCGTGATAAAGCCAAATTCGGAGCTCGACCACAGCACGATCTCCTCGGAAAGGCGCGACAGATGCATGGCCATGACTGAGCCGGCGTAATGCAGATCGAGCAGGAAATCGCGGTCGGAAACCGCATCGAGCGAGTTGGGAATCACGCCCGCAAAGCCAAGTTCGGCAGCCGTCATCTGACGATCGAGCGGATAGCTCGTGCCGGCAAGCGCGGCAGCACCCAGCGGGCAGTTGTCGGCGGCATCAAAGGCTGCCTTCAGGCGTGTAAAGTCGCGCGCGAACATCCAGGAATACGCCAGCAGATGATGCGACAGCAGCACGGGCTGAGCGTGCTGCATGTGCGTGTAGCCCGGCAGAATTACCTTGTCGTACTTCTTGGCCGCATCCACCAGCACATGGCGCAGCTCAAGATTGGCCTCCATAAGCTCCTTGGCCAGCGCCTTGACGCCCAGGCGTGTGTCGGTCGCCACCTGGTCGTTGCGCGAACGTCCGGTATGCAAGCGCTTACCGGCCTCGCCGATGCGACGCGTCAGCTCGCTCTCGATGGACATATGAATGTCTTCGTCGTTGATGTCGAAGGTGAAGTTGTCGGCATCGATATCCTGTTCGATTCCGGTCAGGCCCTCGGCAATCGCCTGCTCGTCCTCGGCACTGATGATGCCCTGGGCCACCAGCATTTTGGCATGCGCCTTAGAGCCGGCGATATCCTGCTTATAGAGATGTTTGTCGACCGGCAGCGACGCGCCAAACTCCTGCGTGACCTCGGCCACGCCTGCCTCAAAACGACCGCCCCAAAGAGCCATGGAACCGTCCCCTTTCTCCAAATACCAAAACAAGCGCCCAAAGCAATGCGCCATATCGCTAAAGCGATTTTTCAACCGCTAGTTTTACACATTCCCCACCGTGTGCGGAGCCATGTAGCTAATTTGCAAAGAAGTGACGCGCCATGCACTTGGCGCCCAACGTCTCCCTCCGGATGTTGCCCTGCGAACCATCGATCCAGGCCTTCAGGCTCATAGGGACGTCCTCGACCCTTGCAGCATCGAACTCGGGCGCGAGGGCAAGTAAAGCATGCGCGATAGCATTGAACATAATGGATACTCCTCATATATATAGGCGCAGAGCCGCCAAATTGATAGAAGGAGCCCCGCCGGACAACCCCGGCGGGGCTCGGACTCAGCCACAGTTGCGGCATCATATATGCGGGCGGAACGTAGGGGCCACCGATGTTAAGAAGTGTCAGCAAGCATAACGAAAGGTAGGGACCCCGTGCGCCCGTTATGTATCACGCGGATGGGCCGCGCGGATACCAAGGGAAGGAGGCGCTAGGCCTGGGCGGCAGCAGAGCTGGGGCCCTGGACCTTTGCCCACGTCTTGAGCGACAGCGTATCGATCTCGATAAAGCCGGCGCTGGCCTTCTCGTCAAACGTGGTGTCGCGGTCGTAGGTAGCCAGGCCGTAGTCGTAGAGGCTGAAGGGACTCTTGCGGCCGACGACATGGCAGTTGCCCTTAAAGAACTTCAGACGGACAGTGCCGGTCACGAACTTCTGGGTATCGGCCATAAAGGCGTCGAGCGCGTTCTTGAGCGGGCTGTACCACTGGCCGTTGTACACGGCGGTGGCCCAATCCTGCTCGAGCTTGATCTTGGTCTTGAGCAGGTCGCCCTCGACGCAGATGTCCTCGAGCGCCTTGTGGGCGGTGATGAGCGTCAGGGCGCCGGGAACCTCATAGCACTCGCGGCTCTTGAGGCCCACCAGACGATCCTCGACCAGGTCAAGACGGCCAAAGCCGTTGTCGCCCGAAATCTTGTTGAGGGCGATGACGATCTCGGAGAGCTTCATCTTCTTGCCGTCGACGGCGACAGGCTTGCCGGCCTCAAACTCGATCTCGGTATAGGTCGGGGCGTCAGGCGTGTCCTCGGGGTTCTTGGTCATAACCCAAGCGTCATCGAGCGGCTCATTCCAAGGGTCCTCCAGGTGACCGCACTCGATGGCGCGACCCCACAGGTTGTCGTCGATGGAGTAGGGGTTATCGTTGGCACCCTCGGGAACCGGCACGTTGTGGGCGTGGGCATAGGCGACCTCGTCGGGACGGCACTTCAGATCCCACTCGCGCACCGGGGCGATAACCTTGAGCTCAGGGTCGAGGGCCTTGACGGCAGCCTCAAAACGAACCTGGTCGTTACCCTTGCCGGTGCAGCCGTGGGCGACGTAGGTCGCGCCAAACTCGTGGGCGACCTCAACAAGCTTCTTGGCAAGCAGCGGGCGAGACAGGGCGGAGAGCAGCGGATACTTGTTCTCGTACATGGAGTTTGCTGCGATGGCTTTGGTCAGGAACTCATCGGAGAACTCGTCGCGCAGGTCGAGCACCTGGCAATCGAGAACGCCCAGGTCGAGCGCCTTCTGCTTCTTGGCATCCAGTCCGGTCTCTTCCTGGCCCACGTTGCCGCAGACGCAAACGACATCGAGATTCTTCTCGTCCTGGAGCCACTTGACACATACGGATGTATCAAGACCACCGGAATATGCGAGAACGACTTTTTCCTTGCTCATGGCTGTTTCCTTTCGCCCTTGGTAGCTAGTTAGAACATCGGTCAGTTGCAAGTCATTTCAAGGTCATATACCGTGCAATATCAGGTTAAATAGCAAAAATCAGCACATACATGCCCTAGAAACATGCAGCAATGTCGTGCTAAAACCCAACGACCTCAAAATGACTCTGTTGAGGCAATTCGCCCCATGCGGACAGAGACGATTGTTATCGTCGTCGGGAAATTGCGCGCTGGCGTCGGATGGCATTGTCTGCAGTGGTGATGATCTTTACGAACTGCATCTGCCTCTCCTTTCACGTATCGCCGGGCGCAATTCAAATATCGTAAACGGTACCTTTTACTCGGTAAGCGGTTGTTTTTCCGTCTCCGTTTTCGATGGTCGCTATATTACGCTAAAGTGCCCGCAGCACAAGCGACAAATTCAAATTTCTGAAAAGTTTTTTCATTACTTTGTGAAGCGTGGTGCAAATACGCACCATTCCTGCGAAAATACGCCTGACTACGAGTTGATGGTTATAACGTCTGAAACAATCTCGAAACGAAAGGCGCATTTTTATGCAAACTTACGAATCGGACGCCAACATCGGCAACATTAAGATTCTCGCCGTCGATATGGACAAGACGCTGCTGACCGACGAGCGTGTGCTGCCCCAGGGTCTTGATGAGCGCCTGGACAAGCTCGCCGACGCCGGCATCGTATTCTGCCCCGCCAGCGGACGTCCCGCCCCCAAGCTCGAGGAGATGTTCGAGGGCATCAAGAACCGCCTCGCCTTTTGTCCCGACAACGGAGCTTGCGTGATCTATCGCGGCAGCTATATCTATAAGAGCAATATTGACGTGGAGCTGTATCAGCAGGTCTTGAGCCGTGCCTCGGAGGATCCTCGCGCTGTCCCCGTCCTGTGCTGCTTCGACGAGTTCTACGTGCTTGCCCGCGACCATCAATACCACGACGAGATCAGCGTCTACTACAACACAATCAACTACGTCGACAGCTTTGAGGGCATTGATTTCGAGTCCAACAAGATTTCGGTCTTCTTCCCCGGCTACGACGCCGAGCCCGCTTTCCGCGAGACCTATAGCCCCGAGTTCTCGGACAAGCTCTACGTCACCAACGCCGGGCGCGAGTGGATCGACTTTATGAACCTGGGCGTCGACAAGGGCGCCGGCGTCGCGCACCTGTGCGAACACCTGGGCATCGATATCGCCGACGCCGCCGCCGTGGGCGATACGTACAACGACATCCCCATGCTGGAGCGCGTCGGTCACAGCTTTATCGTGGACAATGCCGAGGAGCACATGAACGCGCATGCCAAATGGCGCATTCCGAGCAACAACGACGGGGGCGTACTGACGCTCATCGACGCCATCTTGGAGGCTCGTTAACGTAGCTCATCGGACCTGGCCGGGCGAGGCGGGTAAGTTTTTCGCTCGGTCAGGTCCTGCGGTGACTTGCTTGCCGCCTGGATGGCGTCTTGGCGTCTAGATACTTGGCTGATTTTTTTGGAATGAAGGGGGCTCCTTGTTGGCAAGGAGCCCCCTTCTGGTTTTGGTTACTTTGGAATTGTGGATGCTTCCCTATTTAGCGTCGGCCCAGGTTATGCCGGTGCTGGCTTCGGCGATTAGGGGGACGCGGAGGTCTACTACGTGCTCCATGGCGTCGCGGACCATGGTGGTTAGGCGCTCGACTTCGTCGATGGGGCACTCAAAGTCCAGTTCGTCGTGCACTTGCAGGATCATGTGGGCGGCAAAACCTTCCTCTTCCAGGCGGCGGCTTACGCGGGCCATCGCGATCTTGATGATGTCGGCGGCGGTTCCCTGCATGGGATGGTTCATGGCCGTGCGCTCGCCAAAGCCGCGGAGTTGCGGGTTTTTGGCCTTGAGCTCGGGAATATGACGACGGCGGCCGTACATGGTCTCGGCGTAGCCCGTCTGCTTGGCGCGTGCCACCACGTTGTCGAGGAACGTGCGCACGCCCGGGTAGGCCTCGTAGTAGCGGTCGATCATGTCGCGTGCCTCGGCCATCGAGATATGCAGCGACTGCGACAGGCCGTAGGCCTGCTGGCCATACACGATGCCAAAGTTCACGGCCTTGGCGCGACTGCGCAAGTCGGGCGTTACCTCGGACACCGGCACACCAAACACGCGCGCCGCCGTCTCGGCATGGAAGTCCTCGCCCTCGTTAAAGGCGCGCACCAGGTGCTCGTCACCCGAGAGATGTGCCAGCAGACGCAGCTCGATCTGCGAGTAGTCCACCGCCAAAAAGACGCTTCCCTCGCCTGCCGAAAACGCCGTCTTGACGGTACGACCCAGCTCCGAGCGCGTCGGGATGTTCTGCAGGTTCGGGTCGCTCGAGGACAGACGCCCCGTCGCGGTGATGGTCTGGTTGTACGTGGTGTGCACACGACCGTCACCACGGCGCAGCGGGCCCAGCGTGTCCAGATAGGTGGACTTGATTTTGGACTTCTCGCGCCAGTCTAAGATCAAACGAACAATCTCGTGGTCACGGGCAAGATCACTCAGTACCTTGGCATTGGTCGAATAGTAACCGCGCTTGGTCTTTTTGAGACCCTTGGTCGGAAGGCCCATCACATCAAAGAGCACATGCGAAAGTTGCATGGGGCTGCCGATGTTAAAGGTCTCGTCACCGGCAAGGTCGCGAATGCTTCGTTCGACCTCGGTGATCTGGGTCGCCAGACCCTCGGACAGACTGTGCAGGCGGTCGGGGTCCACGAGCATGCCCGCGCGCTCCATCTTGGCAAGTACCGGAACGAGCGGCATCTCGATGCCATCGAACACGTTGGCGGCGTTCTCACGGGCCATGCACTCGCGCAACGGCGCCACGAGCGCCAGCGTCAGAGCCGCAGTACGGGCGGCAGGCGCCGGAGCGTCCTCACCAGCACCCTCTGCACCGCGCGCCGCAGGCAACGCCATCTGCAGATAGGTATCGGCCAGATATGCCTCATCGAACTCGGAGCGATCGGAATCCAGCAGATAGGCAGCGACCACGGTATCGAAGATACGCGTGGAATCGGCAGCGAGCGGATCCATGAGCTCGGGCTCAGAAGAATCGATGGGCGAAAGCTCGTGCAGCAGCGCTTTCGTATCCGGGCTCGCCACGCGGCCCTCCATAAACAGGCTCGCAAGCACGCCGGCGATCACACCGTGAGCGAAGTTGAAGCCCTCAACCTCAGCCGCCGCACAGCTGTCGCCCTCCTCGAGCGCGAACAGGCCCTTGGACGTCGCCAACCACAGCGTGCGCGTCAGCCCAAAGAGCGCGCCCTCTTCCTTGTCGTCGTCCACCACGGCGGCGACCCACTCGCCGGCATCAATCGCGCGGGAGACCTCAGCCGCAACGGCACCAAGCGCGTCGGCATCGCCGGCGGCTGCGCGAACCATAGCAGGTATCTCAAACACACTGGAGGCAGCAGCCCCGCCCTCGCCGCCGATCAGCGCCAAGAAACGGTTCTGCATGGCGGTGATACCAAGCGTACCCAGCGCCGCGGAAACCTCATCGGCAGAAAATGCCGGGAAGGACGTCGCCTCAAAGTCGAGCTCGACGGGCGCATCGGTGCGAATTGTCGCAACCTTGCGGCTCAGTAGTGCGTCATCGATGTGTGCGCGCAGGTTCTCGCCCATCTTGCCCTTGACCTCATCGGCATGCGCGATGACTTCGTCCAGGCTACCGTACTTCGCAATGAGCGCACTCGCCTTTTTGGGACCGATGCCCGGTACACCGGGGATGTTGTCGGACGTATCGCCCTTTAGACCGTAAAAATCGGGCACGAGCGCCGGCGTAATGCCGTGATACAGGTCGTCCACGCTCTCGGGCGTCATAATCGCCACGTCGGACAGGCCCTTGCGGGTCGAGACCACGTTGACGTGCTCGGTCACGAGTTGATACACTGTCTCTTATA